>NZ_DALYOQ010000005.1:112645-115222 GCF_031974595.1 Pantoea sp. CTOTU46764
CTGGCAGGCTGAAGAAGCTGTTGATGTAGCCCGCAATCAGATTGCGGAGCTGGTCAACGCCGATCCGCGTGAAATCGTCTTTACCTCCGGCGCGACCGAAGCGGACAACCTTGCGATTAAAGGTGCAGCGCAATGCCATCAGGCGCGCGGCAAGCACATTATTACCAGCCAAACCGAACACAAAGCGGTGCTCGACAGTTGCCAGCAACTGGCGCACGAAGGCTTTGATGTCACTTTCTTACAGCCGGGCAGCGACGGTATCGTCACGCCGCAGATGCTCGAATCTGCACTGCGCGACGACACGGTGCTGGTGTCGCTGATGCACGTTAATAATGAAACCGGTGTGATTCAGGATATCGCCGCCCTCGGCGCGCTGTGCCGTGCGCGTGACATCCTGTTCCACGTTGATGCCACGCAAAGCGTTGGCAAACTGCCGATAGACGTCACTGAACTGCCAGTGGATTTGATGTCCTTCTCGGCGCACAAGTTGTATGGACCGAAAGGCATCGGCGCGCTGTGGGTGCGCCGTAAACCGCGTCTGCAAATAGATGCGCAGATGCACGGTGGCGGCCACGAGCGCGGCATGCGTTCGGGCACATTGCCGGTGCATCAAATTGTCGGCATGGGCGAAGCCTACCGCATTGCACGTGAAGAGATGAGCAGCGAAATGGCGCGTCTGTCCGGGTTGCGCCAGCGTCTGTGGCGCGGCATTCGTCAACTGGGTAACGTGAACCTCAACGGTTCGCTGGATCAGGGCGCTCCAAACATCCTCAATATCAGTTTTGCCCACGTCGATGGCGAATCGCTGATTATGGCGCTGAAAGATCTGGCGCTGTCATCCGGTTCCGCCTGCACCTCGGCCAGTCTCGAACCTTCCTACGTGCTGCGCGCGATGGGCGTTGAGCAGGAGCTGGCACACAGCTCGCTGCGTTTTTCGCTCGGACGCTTCACCAGCGCAGAGGAAATTGAGTACGCTATCGAGCTGGTTAACAAAGCGGTAACGCGTCTGCGGGCGCTCTCGCCGGCAACAAACGCCCGCTAATTCATGCACCCCTTGCGCCGGTTCTGGCGCAAGGTGACACCTAACGCAAACGGAGCCACGCGATGACAACACAACCGATGATAATTACGCTCAGCTCCCAGGCCGCCGACGCGCGCTGGGGTGATAAAACGCTGCTGAGCAGCAACGAAAGTGGCATGACCATTCACCTGACTGGCGCAGATGCGCTGATGAGCATCCAGCGCGCGGGTCGCAAGCTGGACGGTCAGGGCATTCGTCACGTCGCCCTGCAGGGCGAAGGCTGGGATTTAGAGAAGTGCTGGGCATTCTGGCAAGGCTATCGCAGCCCGAAAGGCAAACGTCAGGTCGAGTGGCCGGAATTCAATGAGGCCGATCAGGCTGAACTTGCGCGTCGCCTGAAGATTGTCGATTGGGTGCGCGACACCATCAACCTGCCAGCGGAAGATCTCAGCCCAGAGCAGCTGGCACACAACGCGGTTGATCTGATCAATGAAGTGGGCGGCAAAGCGGTGAGCTATCGCATCACCAAAGGCGACGATCTGCGCGAGCAGGGTTATGCCGGACTTCACACCGTGGGTCGCGGTTCTACCCGCGCGCCGGTATTACTCGCGCTCGATTACAACCCAAGCGGCGATGAAAGTGCGCCGGTTTACGCGTGTCTGGTCGGTAAAGGTATCACCTTCGATACCGGCGGTTACAGCCTGAAGCAAAGCGCTTTTATGGACTCGATGAAGTCCGACATGGGCGGCGCGGCAACCTTGACCGGCGCACTGGCGCTGGCGATTTCACGCGGTCTGAATAAGCGCGTGAAACTGTATCTGTGCTGCGCCGACAACATGGTCAGCGGCAACGCGTTCCGTCTGGGCGACATCATTCGCTATCGCAACGGTAAAACCGTGGAAGTGATGAACACCGATGCGGAAGGTCGTCTGGTATTGGCTGATGGCCTGATTGATGCCAGCGAGCAGAATCCGGAACTGCTAATCGATGCGGCAACGCTGACCGGCGCGGCAAAAACCGCACTGGGCAACGATTACCACGCGCTGTTTACCTTTGACGATGTGCTGGCGGAATCGCTGCTTGGCAGTGCGACCGGCGAAAACGAAGCTTTCTGGCGCTTGCCGCTGGCCGAATTCCATCGCAGCCATCTGCCTTCGAACTTTGCCGATCTGAATAACATCGCCAGCCCGTCTCACGCAGCAGGTGCCAGCAGCGCGGCAGCGTTCCTGTCGCATTTCGTCAGTAAATATCAGCAAGGCTGGCTACACATTGACTGCTCCGCGACGTATCGCAAAGGTGCGGTAGATCAGTGGTCCGCCGGTGCGACCGGTTTGGGTGTGCGCACCGTCGCCAATCTGTTACTGAAATAGTCCTCATCACGGCAGGCGTAAGCTTGCCGTCTTTTTTGGAATACGATAAATGAGTAACCGTCTTGAAGAGGTGCTGAAGCTGGCGGCCACTGAGCCTGCGCACCGTCCGGAATTTTTCCAGCTGCTGCTGGACGCCGATGTTTGGGTGCCAGGCGAAAGTCCCGCTGAGCAGTTTGATGCGACGTC
>NZ_DALYOQ010000005.1:115232-123186 GCF_031974595.1 Pantoea sp. CTOTU46764
GCCGGTCGAATTACAGCATTGGGAAAAAGAGGGCGGCGGCAGCGTGATTCCGTTCTTTACCTCTGAAGAAGCGATGGGCGAGGCAATCAAAGATGAGCAGCCTTATCTGCGCATGCCGGTGCGCACGCTGTTTGAGATTACGCAAGGCGAAACGTTGTTCCTCAATCCGAAGCTGCCTGCGGGCAAAGAGTTTTCGCCGGGTGAAATCGCCCATTTGATTGGCGAAGAGGGCAGTGCGCTGAGCCAGCAAACCGTGCTGGAAGGCGGTCAGGCGCTGCTGTTATCTGAAGTGGCCGAGCCGCCAGCGCAGATGATTGATTCGTTAACGCAGCTGTTTGCCAAGTATAAGCAGGTGCGCCGTGCTTACATCGCCAGCATTCGCGAAAGTGCCACCGAAGAACCCAACCTGCTGATTGGTATCGAAGCCGATAGCGATATTGATGAGATTATTCAAGCGGCGGGCGGCGTAGCAACAGACACCCTGGCCGATGATGCACCTATTGATATCTGTGAAGTGGTTAGTGAAGATCGCGGCGTGAGCCACTTCTTTACTGCCCACATTACGCCGTTCTATGAACGTCGCTGGGGCAGTTTCCTGCGCGATTTTAAGGGCAGTCAGCGGATTATATAATCCGCACCTTACATGTAGGGTCGCCATTTATGGCGACCTGCGATCACTTTTCGATCGGTAAATCGTCGCGGCTGCCCCATTCGCCCCACGAACCGTCGTACAGCGTCACATCCCGCACACCCAACGACGTCAGCGCCAGAATCACCACCACCGCCGTAACACCCGACCCGCAGCTGGCGATCACTGGCTGATCCAGTTTTACGCCCGCCTGAGCAAACAGATCGCGCAGTTCCGCTGCCGGTTTCAGTTCACCATTTACCACCAAACTGTTCCACGGCACGTTCAGGCTGTGAGGAATATGCCCGCGCAGCAATCCCGGACGCGGTTCATCCACTTCGGCGTTAAAACGGTTGGCCGCGCGTGCATCAATAATTTGCGCGCCGCCTTCGTGGCTGATTAGCAGCACGTCGGTCAGGCGTTTCACCTGTGCGCCATCATAAGTCGCCTCGAATTCACCCTCCGGCAAACTAACCGGTCCGGTGGCGACATCGAAACCAGCCGCTTTCCAGCCCTGCAATCCTCCGGCCAGAATCGACACATTTTCGCAGCCAAAGGCACGCAGCATCCACCATGCGCGCGGTGCCGAGAACAGGTTACCTTCGTCATACACCACCAGATGTTTATCTTGGCTGACGCCCAACTCGCGCATCGCCACCGCAAAGGATTCGGCGCGCGGCATCATGTGCGGATAAGGCGAGGTGTGATCGGACAACGCTTCGATATCAAAGAACGGGGCATTCGGCAGATGGCCAGCCAGATATTCAGCCTGCAGATCGCGTACGGCTTCCTGGCCAGGCGGCAACATGCGGGCATCAAGCACCTGCAATGTTTCCTCGGTGTAATGTTCTTTCAACCAATCAGCGGACACAAATATGGCTGTCATAGCAACCTCTTCTCAGCAAACGGGAAAAGCCCAGTGTCCGGGAATGTGAACGCTATCTCAAGGGTGTGATTGCTAAAGTTGGCGGGTTGATGTGAAATTGCGCGAAATTGCGTTTTCTTAACTTCTGGGACTGGTGAGGGATTTACCATGGCAAAACGTTTTAACCGGCTGCTACTCAGCGCGCTGATCGGTGGGGTATTACTGGGCGGCGCAACCTCAACAATTTACGCGCAGGAAACAACAGCCGTAGCAGCAACGCGGCAATCGCTGTCCGTTATCGATCTCTCCGAACTGCAACTTGACGGTGCTGCCGCGCTGGTGTTGACCTTCAACGCGCCGCTTGACAGCAAACAGGATTTTGCCGCGCGCGTGCACATTACCGATGAGAAAAGCGGCAAGGTCGACGGCGGCTGGGAGCTGGCGCAAAACGGTAAAGCGCTGCGTTTTCGCCATCCTGAACCGTCGCGCAAGTTGACGGTTAACGTCGATGCCGGTCTCAAAGCGGCCGATGGCAGCACCTTATCCGCGCCTTTTAGCCAAACGCTCACCACGCGCGATATCCAGCCGATGGTAGGTTTTGCCAGTCGCGGATCGCTGCTGCCGCTGCGTTTGACGCAGGGGTTGCCGGTGTTGGCGTTGAATGTGAATAACGTCGACGTCGATTTCTTCCGCGTGAAAAGTGCTTCGCTGGCCGATTTTCTGGCGCAGTGGAATTACGGCAACAACATGTCGTACTGGGAATCGCGCGAGCTGCTGAAAAATGCCGATCTGGTTTACGGCGCCCGCTTCGATCTGAATCCGGCACGCAACACGCGCGAGAAAATGCAGCTGCCGCTGGGCGATGTCGATGCGCTGAAACAGCCGGGCGTCTATCTGGCGGTGATGAAACAGGCCGGAACCTACAACTACACGCAGCCGGCGACACTCTTCACATTGAGCGACATCGGTTTGTCGCTGCACCAATTCCCCAAACAGCTGGAACTGTTCGCCCAAAGCCTGTTCAACGGCGCGCCGCTGGCTGACGTTAGCGTGCAATTGCTGGATGAAAAAGGCAAACAACTCGCCAGCGGCACCAGCGACAGCAACGGTCATCTGCGCTTGCCGGCAAATGCCAAAGGCAAACTGCTGTTGGCAACGCAAAAGGGCCAAACCTCGCTGATCGATCTCAATCGTCCGGCGCTGGATCTGGCTGAATTTCCGATTGATGGCCCGCAAGGCTATGACAAACAGTTCTTCGTATTTGGTCCGCGCGATCTCTATCGTCCAGGTGAAACGGTGATCGTTAACGCGCTGCTGCGTGATGCTGATGGCAAACCGTTGCCGCCGCAGCCGGTGAAAGCCGACGTGGTGCAGCCGAATGGCGAAGTGTCGCAGACCTTTGTCTGGCAGCCAGATAACGGCATCTATCAACATCGTTTCGCGTTACCTGCTTCTGCAATGACTGGCGAATGGACGCTGCGCATCAACAGCGGCGATAACCAGCCGCGCAGTTGGCCGTTCCACGTAGAAGACTTCCTGCCAGAGCGCATGGCACTGGATCTAACCAACAGCGCGCAGCCGGTGACGCCAGATGACGACATTACTTTTGCGGTCGAAGGCCGCTATTTGTACGGTGCGCCTGCCGCAGGTAACGAGTTGCAAGGGCAGCTTTTCCTGCGCCCGGCACGTGAAGCGGTTGCCGCGCTGCCAGGCTATCAATTTGGCGACATCACTGAAGAGCTGAAACGTTCGTTCGATGATGTGGATGAGAAGCTGGATGAGAGCGGCAAGTTGCAGCTCAACGTTGAGAGCAGCTGGAAAGAGAGTCATTCGCCGCTCAATCTGATTCTGCAAGCCAGCCTGCTGGAAACCGGCGGCCGTCCGGTGACGCGCCGTGCGACTCAGGCAATTTGGCCGGCTCCGGCGCTGCCCGGCATTCGTCCGCTGTTTAACAGCGAATCGGTGTATGACTATCGTAGCGACCGTTATCACGATGAGCCGACCGTGGCGGAAAACAGCCTTGCGGAGTTCGACGTGGTCTACGCCAATCCGCAGGGCGAAAAACTGGCGGCGTCAGATCTTGATGTGCGCCTGATCCACGAACGCCGCGACTATTACTGGAGCTTCTCTGACAGCGAAGGCTGGCAGTCGCGCTTCGATCAAAAGGATCTGCAGGAGGAGCAGCAGCGCATCACTATTGCGGCGGGCGGCAGCCAGAAGGTGAGCTTCCCGGTGGAGTGGGGCACCTATCGCCTGGAAGTGCATGCCGGCGACAGCATCATTAGCAGCGTGCGTTTCCAGGCCGGATATGGGTGGCAGGACAACACCAACGGCACCGGCGCGCTGCGTCCGGATCAGGTCAAACTGAAAATCGATAAAACCGCCTATCAGGCGGGCGACACCGCGCACGTGCAGGTGGAATCGCCTGCTGCCGGTAAAGGCTATCTGATGGTGGAATCCAGCAGCGGCACGCTGAGGTGGCAAACGCTGGAGGTTCCGGCCGGCGGCGCAACCATTGATGTACCGATTAGCGACAGCTGGAAGCGACACGATCTCTATCTCAGCGCCATCGTGGTGCGTGATGGCGACAAAGCCAGCGGCGTCACGCCGAAACGTGCGGTGGGCTTACTGCATCTGCCGATGGCGACCGAAGCGCGTCGCCTCAGCGTAGCGCTCGACGCGCCAGATAAAATCCGTCCTGAGCAGACGCTAAAAGTGAAGGTCAAAGCCAGCCGTGAAGGTGGCGCGTTGCCGCAGCAGGTTCAGGTATTGCTCTCGGCGGTGGACAGCGGCGTGCTCAACATTACCGACTACAAAACCCCGAATCCGTGGGACGCGTTTTTTGGCCGCAAGCGCTACAACGCCGATCAGTACGATGTGTTCGGTCAGCTGATTGAAGGCGGTGGCAAGCTGGCCGCACTGCGTTTCGGTGGTGACGGCGACGATGCCGATGCGCTGTCGCGCGGCGGTAAAAAGCCGATTACTGAGGTGCAGATCGTGGCGCAGCAGTTGCAGCCGGTAATGCTGGATGCCAACGGCGAAGGTACGCTGGAACTGCCGATTCCGGCGTTTAATGGCGAACTGCGTTTGATGGCGCAGGTGTGGAGCGCCGACAGCTTCGGCTCGGCCGATCGCAAGCTGGTGGTCGCTGCGCCGTTGATCAGTGAACTGGCGACACCGCGTTTCCTTGCCAGCGGCGATCAATCCACGCTGGCGCTGGATCTCACCAACCTCACCGATCAACCGCAGACGCTGAAAATCAACGTCACGGCCAGTGGCCAGATCGCGCTCAACGGCCAGATCCCCGCCAGCGTGCAGCTGGCGAAAGGCGCGCGCACCACTTTGCAAATTCCGGTCAAAGCGCAGGGCGGCTTTGGTGAGGGCGATGTGCAGGTCAAGGTGTCCGGCATGAGTTTGCCGGGCGAAACGCTGGCAGCCAGCGAGCGCAAATGGAAAATTGGCGTGCGTCCGGCTTATCCGGCACAAACGCTAAGCTTCGATAACGTGATGCAAACCGGCCAAAGCTGGCAGGTGATGGCGAGCGCCTTCAACGGCTTGCAGCAGGATACTTTGAGCGGACAGCTGTCGCTCAGCAACCGTCCACCGCTGAATATCGCCAGCTTTATCAGTTCGCTGTATGCCTATCCTTATGGCTGCCTTGAACAGACCGCCAGCGGCATTTGGCCGTCGGTGTTCACCAACCATGCGCAGCTGACGGCGATGGGCATCAAAACCAGCAACGATGAAGCGCGTCGTGCCTCGATTGATACTGGCATCGCGCGTCTTGCCGGCATGCAGCGCGGCAACGGTAGCTTTGGTTTGTGGAGCAAAGAGAGTCAGGAAGAGTTTTGGCTGACGGCTTACGTCACTGATTTCCTGCTGCGCGCCAGCGAAGCCGGCTACAGCGTGCCGGATGGCGTGATTACCCGTGCCGACGAACGTCTGCTGCGCTATCTGCAGGATCCCACGCAGATCGAAACCAGCTGGAGCAGCGATGCCGATGGTTTGCGTTTCAGCGTGCAGGCCTATGCGGGATTGGTGCTGGCACGTCAGCAGCAGGCACCGCTCGGTGCGTTGCGTGCGCTGTATGAAAAACGCGATCAGGCGAAATCGGGTCTGGCGATGGTGCAGCTAGGCGTGGCGTTGAAACTGATGGGCGATCAACAGCGTGCACAACTGGCGCTGGCGCAGGGCATTGGCCTGGAACGTAAGCCGAACAGCTGGCTCGGCGATTACGGCAGCCCGGTGCGCGATCGCGCGCTGATTCTGTCGCTGCTGACGGAAAACCAGCTGCTGCCGGAGATGCAAGGTCCGTTGCTGATCGATCTGGCGAAAGCGGTGCACGGACAGCGCTGGTTCTCGACGCAGGAAAACAACGCGTTGTTCCTCGCCGCCCGCACCTTGCAGCAGCATAAAGGCGAAAGCTGGCAGGCGACACTACAAGGCAAAGCGGAACCGCTCAGCAGCAATCAGCCGCTCAATATTGGTATGACGGAAGATCAGCTGCGTCAGGGCGTGTCGGTGAAAAGCGACAATTCGTCGCCGCTTTACGGCACGCTAAATGTGGTGGGCTATCCGCGCACCGCACCGTCGCCGATGAGCAACGTGCTGCAGATCAGTCGTGAGTACTTCACGCTGGATGGTAAGCCAGCGGATCTCACCAACCTGAAAAGTGGCGAACTGCTGGTGGTGCGGCTCAAAGTCGCGGCCAGCGAGCGCGTCAGTGATGCGCTGGTGGTGGATCTGCTGCCTGCTGGACTTGAGCTGGAAAACCAGAACCTGAGCGACAGCAGCGCCAGTTTAGGCGACAGCGCCGATGCGCTGAAAGAGAGCATGATGGATATGCAGCAAGCCAACATTAAGCATATCGAATTCCGTGACGACCGTTTTGTCGCCGCGCTGGCGCTGGATGGCTACACGCCGGGCACGTTGTTGTATCTGGCGCGCGCGGTGACGCCGGGCAGCTATCGCCTGCCGCCGCCACAGGTGGAATCGATGTATGTGCCGGAATGGCGCGCGATTGGCAGCACGCCGGAAAAACTCAATGTGCGTTAACCCTTAATGTCTGAAAGTAAGCGACTAAAGCGGTGGCGCTGGCTGCCGCTTTTTTTACTGATTTTACTGGCCGCGCTGTGGCTACTGGATCGACTAACGCCATTGCCGCTGCGTGATTTGCAGCCGGCGCGCGTGGTGGTAGCCGAAGACGGCACGCCGCTGTGGCGCTTTGCTGACCAGCAAGGCGTGTGGCGCTATCCGGTGACGCTGGAGGATGTCTCGCCCGCTTATATCGAGGCGCTGCTGACCTACGAAGATCGCTGGTTCTGGCAGCATCCCGGCATCAATCCGATGGCGATTGTGCGCGCCGTCGGGCAGAACGTGCTGCATCACGGCGTGGTCTCCGGCGGCAGTACGCTCACCATGCAAGTGGCGCGGCTTATCGATCCGCAACCGCGCACGCTGCGCGGTAAAGTGGTGCAGGCGTGGCGAGCGCTCCAGCTCGAATATCATCTCTCCAAACGCGACATCCTCACGCTGTATCTCAATCGCGCCCCTTTTGGCGGCACGGTTGAGGGCGTTGGCGCGGCAAGCTGGATGTGGCTGGGCAAACCGCCGTCCCAGCTCACCAAAGGTGAAGCGGCGCTGCTGGCGGTGCTGCCACAGGCACCAAGCCGCCTGCGTCCGGACCGCTGGCCACAGCGCGCCGAAGCCGCACGCAATAAAGTGCTGGATCGCCTCGCCCAATATCGCGTCTGGTCAGCGCAGGATGTCACCGATATCAAACAAGAAGCGGTGTGGCTGCCGCCGCGCCAAATGCCGCAACGTGCGCCGCTGCTGGCCCGCCGCTTATTGTCGCTGTCACCCGACAACAAAATCACCTCAACCCTTGATGTGTCGCTGCAGCGCGAACTCGAGAATCTGGCAGCGTCGCTGAAAAGCAACTTGCCGTCGCGCACTTCGCTAGCGCTGCTGGTGGTGGATCACCAAAACATGAAAGTGCGCGGCTATGTCGGATCGGTGGATTTCAATGACGACAGCCGTTTTGGTCACGTCGATATGATCGCCAGCGTGCGATCGCCGGGATCGGTGCTGAAGCCCTTCGTCTATGGCATGGCGCTGGATGATGGACTAATTCATGGCGAATCGCTGCTGCAGGATGTACCGCGCCGCTTCGGTGACTATCGTCCCGGCAACTTTGACTCGGGCTTTCACGGGCCGGTGAGCGCCAGCGATGCGCTGGAGCGATCGCTCAATCTCCCGGCGGTGCAGTTGCTGGATGCGCTGGGGCCAAAAACCGTCGCCGCGCGCTTGCGTAACGTCGGATTGAATCTGCGCTTTCCTGCCGGTGCAGAACCCAATCTGTCGCTGGTGCTGGGCGGCACCGGCGCACGCATGGATGAGATTGTGGCGGCCTACAGCGCCTTTGCCCGTCACGGCAATGCGGCGCAGTTGCGCTGGCTGAC
>NZ_DALYOQ010000006.1:0-56154 GCF_031974595.1 Pantoea sp. CTOTU46764
CGAGGACGGCCCGTGACGCAGCAGATGTGTCAGCGCCCGCTAACTACTTGAAGCAAAATGTTTTTTTAACTGACAAGCATGACGCCATTCATGGCGACCTTCTTACATGCACGCACAAATTAAAAAGGTCGCCATAAATGGCGACCCTACGATTAATGTATATAAATCAATTAATTAAACCGCGCATCCCGATCTGACGTCAGATCATACAGCTGATATTTACGGCCCAACATCTGACCGCCATCACGCGTCAACGGCACCCAGTTCACCTGTGCACGGCCACGCGTTGGTGTCACGGTAAACAGGTCCATTGGCACCGAAATGTAGAAGCCTTTGGTGAAGGTACCTTCGCCATACTGTTCGGCAGAGACGTTAGTTTTAGTGGCATAGAAACCAACCATCACGCCGCTGTCAAAGCGCTTCGACACATCCAGCGTCACGCCTTTATCCTTCGCCAGATACTGCCCGACGCTGGCCTTCACCAACACATCCTGCATAAACCATGGGCGCCAATACGCCGTCAGATTTCCGGTTGGCGCTTTGTAATCGGTGAACTGCATCATGTTGTCCCAATCACGCTGCTTCACGTAGTTGGCATCAACACCGAATGCCCAGTTGCTATCAATCGGACGATACAGCACTTCGCCGCCGACGCCGCCGTACATGGTTTCCAGATAACCGCCGTAAACCTGGCCGTAGAAACCGTTGCCGAGCGCATGCATGTAGTTGGCTTGCAGGTCATTAACGTAAACGTTGTTCTCAACGTAATCACGAATGTGCGTGCGCACGCGCGGCAGTGTGGAATCCGCCGGAGCGCCGTTGTAGTTGAACTTGTCGTAGTTATTGGCGATGTTGCCAAACAGGCTGCCGCCGACCAACAGGTGATCGGTAAGCCAGTAATCGGCATTGGCCATTACGCCAACCTGATACATGTAGAAGCTTTCGGGTCCACCAACCGACTGATTGAGCACTGGCGACAGGCTGTAGTTCAGGCGATCTTTGCGGATAAAGAAACCTTGCTCGGTGGTGCCGGGATCCACCGGATCTTCACGCGTCTGCTGTAGCGGCTGTTCATGGCCCAGCGGATAACCCGTCAGCTCGTTGTGCAGGCTGGCGACGTTGGTGCGCGTGCTGACCTGCGGCATATTAAAGCGCGACTCGGTGACGTCGATGGTATCGATGCCGGCCGGCAGGTTGTTCATGATGATGCGATTGGCGCGATCGACCCCTTCGCGCGTGTCGCGATATTTGGTCTGCTCGCCAGAGACATACAGCGTGCTGCCTTTGGTCTGAATATGTGGGCCATTCAGCCCCGCGTTGTACTTCAGATCGGTCAGCTGGTTCGCCACCACCGTCGGCTGCAACAGGTCGCCCTGCGGCTGCGGGTTGTAGGTTGGCTTCTGGCTATCAATGTGCGACTGATGCAGATCGTTGAAGTTGGTGCGCAGAGTAAAGCCGAACATAAAGGTGTTGCCGCGCTCGTAGCTGGCGTTGATGTCCGCCCAGTCGGTGATGCGATAAATCGCACCGACGTTAACCTTGCTACGTTGCTCCAGGCGACCGGCGAAATCATCCTGATAATCGTTACCTTCGTACTCCAGCTTGAGGCGCAACGGCTGCCACGGCGTTTGGTATTCCACGCCGCCAAACAGCGCTGCCGGGCCGTGGAACATCTGTGAACCGTTGATGGTGCCGGTTTCGCCGCCGCCACTGCGGCTGCAATAGCTGTCGCTGTAGGAGCAGAATGGGTTTTTAAGGGTGCCGCTGTTGCCGAGATAACCCCAGCCAATACCGAGACTGAAATCGAATGGCCCCCACGCTTTGCTGGCCACCAAATATTCGCTGTCGAACAAGCCGGTGCCGCCTAAGTCGCGCGAGCCAACCGCCACTTCCGGCAACCAATAGCTCTCCTGCCATAAACGTAGCTTCACATCGAAGGCTTTATCTTTATAGCTTTGGTTGCCGCTAAAGCCTTCCACCGCGCTGTAACGGCGGGTACGCACATCGGTATAGCGCACGGTGGTTTCCAGCCACGGGAACAGCTGCAATGAGGCGGAATAGTAGCGATATTGATCGTTATCGCGGAAGTTGACGCTAAATTCGCCCTCTTTCGCCATACGCGCGGTCGGCGTCTGCATCAGGCCGACGCCACCAAAATCTGATTGCGAAGGACCGACCGGTTCAGGCCAGGTTTCCGCATGCACCTGGCAAGCGGCGGAAACAGAAGCAGCCAACAGGCTGAGAAGTAATTGTTTTTTCATCAGTCTGGTATCCGGTGAGTCAGAACGGAAAGCATGCGCGCATTCAAATCGCTTTGGCCCCATGGCAAGCTCCATGAGGTGAAACCGAGCCAGATGATGCTGCCGGGTTCCACTTCGATATGGCGATGATTCCAGTACGCGACCGGAACTTGCTGAGTGCTGCCGGACGGCGCAATCACCGTGGCATAGCTACGTTCCGCGCCGGAAAGACGATTGTGGCCGTCGAGGTAATCACGCACTTCACGGCCCGGCTGCCAGCTCTCTTTACCCGGATTGCTCAACGCCCCCAGTACCAACACCTGCGTCGGCGGCGCCAGCGTGTAAAGGTCATAGCTGCCTTGCAGCGTGCGGTTATCCTGTGGACGCAGGCGCACGGCGTCGGGATCGAGCGAGGTGAACTGGCGGCCCGTTACCTGCACCGCGCCAAGCTGGTGGATAACCGATCCGATGGTTGCGGCTAACGACTCGCCGCTGTCGGCTTGCCAGGCACGCAGATCGGCCAGCAGCTGTTTCTGCTGTTGCTGTGCTACCGCAGTCGCACCGCGCTCGGCAATCACCGTGCCCGGCCACCAACTGCGCAGTTCAGGCTGGGTAAGTAACTGACTGAGATTCTGCGCATCGTTGATTTGCAGAGTGTTTTTTCCCTGCACAACGTGCACGGTGACGTGCGCCGCCGCCAGCGCGTGGCCAGCCATGAGCAGCGTTAACGCTGCCAGCATTGGAGTTATTTTTTTCATGATTTCGCCGGCTTCAGAATAGTGGTTTCAACTGGGAAGGCATCGGCGGCCAGCATCTGATTGGCCTGCAGCACCGTGCCATCGCGGTTATCGATCCAGAAGGTGTTCTGCCACTCCGCGCCCACGCTCTCCATGCGCACGGTTTCATGCCAGACGCGGCACGGCACGCGTTCACCGGTGATATCCAGCACCGTATCGTCACCGCGCTCGAAACGTGAAACGGCGGTGGCGGCACGCACTTTGTCTTGCTCGCGCCACTGCACCACGCGCGTCCAGCTGGCACCGTTTTGCAGATGCAGCGCATCGGCGAGCGGATCCTGCGCCAGGTTACTGACGTCAGTGAGATTGCTCGGTAACCCCAGGGTTTTGATCAGGCGGCCATGCTGCATCACCAGCATCGCTTTATCCTGGGTGATCCACTTCTGTTGGCCGTTTTCGTTGTAACCGAGTACCACGAAGATGCGTGGACCTTGATTGATGCGGGCATAGAGGCTGGCGTAGGGCAGGTTAGCAACCTGTTCGTCGCTGACCGTGACATCATCCGGGCCGTTTACGGCCAGCATCACGGTTTGTTCAAGGCCTTTTTGCGTTTGTGTGCAGGCCTGCAACAACAGGCAAAGAAGTAGCAAAGAGAGTCGGCGCACAGTGTATCCCTGTCTAAATAAGCCAAGCAAAAAATAACCACACGGGTGTGTGGTTATGCTTAAAGGTGTTACATCAACGAGTGGTGCTCGTTGTGGTGGTGGTTGTTGTACCGGTATTTGCACCGTCACCGCCGCCAGAAGCAGCAATGCCGAGACCCACTAACGCACCGAGCGCGCCGATACCCACAGCGGTTGACGCGCCAGTTGAGATTGCTCCCGCCTGTGCGCCTGCTGCAGCACCAGCTTCTTCCGGCGCGGCAATCGCAGCGGAAGAAACGGCAACGTAAAGTAAGGCTGCACCGGCAACCATCAGTTTTTTCATAACAACGTTTCCTGCATTTATATGAATCAATGAATGTAGGATTTACCCAGATTTCGGGCGCGTTCAGTATAGGGCAACAAATTACCAGAGTTCAGCATGAGTAAAAGAGGGCAGAAACCAGGGATGTTTCTGGTGATAAATAAGGCGAATTGGCGTTAGCTGCTTTTTTTAAATGCCTTTTTTTGGACTAGTAGAACAACTGCATACCTGGTGATTTCCCGGCAGAATTTTTCACTTTTGCACTAATTATTGGTACGGAATGGGAATAATCGGAATTTGCTCAGCAGGCTTAAATAAAAATCATATATCTATCAGATGGATAAATTATAGGTTGGGTTAAATTAGGTCCATTTTAAAGCGGAGTAATCTGCAGTAGATTGAAGTGAATTACGAATTTCCTTACGCCATTTTAAGAATTTTCTAACCCTATTTAATGCAGTAAAAACAATATTGCGAGTGAGGCGGCCTGGTTGACATAAAAAAAGGCGGCAATTACGCCGCCTTCTGCATATTATCCGGGAAATTAACGCCAGGATTTATAGCGATTAATTAAGCCATTGGTGGAGCTATCGTGGCTGCTAATTTCAGCGTCATTTTCCAGCTCTGGCAGAATACGGTTTGCCAGCTGTTTACCCAACTCAACGCCCCATTGGTCAAAGGTGAAGATGTTGAGAATCGCGCCCTGCGTGAAGATCTTGTGCTCATACAGCGCAATTAGTGAACCGAGGCTGAATGGGGTGATTTCACGCAGCAGGATGGAGTTGGTTGGACGATTACCTTCGAACACCTTGAACGGCACGATGTGCGCGACAGATTCCGCAGATTTACCGGCATCGGTAAACTCTTTCTCTACCACGTCGCGTGACTTACCAAACGCCAGCGCTTCGGTCTGCGCGAAGAAGTTCGACAGCAGCTTCGGATGGTGATCGGTCAGCACGTTGTGGCTCAGCGCCGGTGCGATGAAGTCGCATGGAATCAGTTTGGTGCCCTGATGAATCAACTGGTAGAACGCGTGCTGGCCGTTGGTGCCTGGCTCGCCCCAGATGATTGGGCCAGTCTGGTAATCCACCGGATTGCCTTCACGGTCAACGTATTTACCGTTGGATTCCATGTTGCCCTGCTGGAAGTAAGCAGCAAAGCGATGCATGTACTGGTCGTACGGCAGAATCGCTTCGGTTTCGGCACCAAAGAAGTTGTTGTACCAGATACCGATCAGCGCCAGTAACACCGGCAGGTTCTGCTCGGCAGGCGTATTAGCGAAGTGCTTATCCATCGCGTGCGCACCGCTTAGCAGCTGCTCAAAGTTCTCAAAGCCGATGGAGAGAATGATCGACAAACCGATGGCTGACCACAGTGAATAGCGGCCGCCAACCCAATCCCAGAACTCGAACATGTTGTCGGTATCGATACCGAATTCACCTACCGCTTTACCGTTGGTCGACAGCGCAGCGAAGTGCTTCGCCACGTGCTGCTGATCGCCGGCGGTTTTCAGGAACCAGTCACGCGCGCTGTGGGCGTTGGTCATGGTCTCTTGGGTGGTGAAGGTTTTTGATGCCACCAGGAAGAGCGTGGTTTCCGGGCTGAGATCTTTCAGCGTTTCGGCAATGTGCGTGCCATCGACGTTAGAAACGAAGTGCATGTTGAGGTGGTTTTTGTACGGACGCAGCGCTTCGGTCACCATGAACGGGCCGAGATCTGAACCGCCAATACCGATGTTCACCACGTCGGTGATGGCTTTACCGGTATAGCCTTTCCAGTCACCGCTGATGATGCGCTCGGAGAAGCCTTTCATCTTCGCCAGCACCGCGTTGACTTCCGGCATCACATCTTTGCCGTCCACCACAATTGGCGTGTTGCTGCGGTTACGCAGCGCAACGTGCAGTACTGCGCGCTCTTCGGTGCGGTTGATCTTCTCGCCAGAGAACATCGATTTGATGGCGCCTGCCAGATCGGTCTCTTTAGCCAGCGCCTGTAATTTTTCGAGGGTTTCCTCGGTGATGCGGTTTTTTGAGAAATCCACCAGCATCTGGTCATCGAAAGTGGCAGAGAATTTCGCAAAACGATCGGCATCTTGCGCAAACAGGTCGGCGATTTGCACCGATTTCATCTGGTCAAAATGCTGCTGCAGCGCTTTCCAGGCAGCGGTTTGTGTCGGATTGATATTTTTCATGGCAACACTCTAGTTGAAATAAGAACCGTCATTCCATCCGGGGCATCCTGCTGGCCCGGCATCCATAACACTCTTGCACGGGGAAGAGTATGACCACAGTTACCAATGAAGGGAAAAAATTTGTGACCGTGGCCGCACTGTTTCAGGTAAATCCGGCAGCGATTGTCGGTGCTGCGCCAGGAGAATTCCCTGTGCCGTATCAGAAAAAAGCCGCTTTTGTCTGATTCGGACACTACTTTAGGCCGCGGTTGGCGGGCGCGTTTGTTCAACGATGCGTTTACCGAAGTGTAAAAGTGAGAAATCCTCAAAGTGCAGGGATGGACAGGGGGGAAAATAATCAGTAATTTATGCGCGCTACTTACACCTCCGGGTGTAAGCCAGAAGAGGCGCGTCGCCCAGGCAGTGTGTTTGAGGATCCGTATCCGCAGAGAACACATCAGGGGGTGTGACGCCGAGGTGGGGCAACACGCGGGGTGTTGCACTGTCGGCTGCAGGGGCTGAATCCTCTGGGTTGTCACCAGAATCGTCCACAGTCGGACGGTTCGCAAGGTGAAGCGCTTTTGGTGACTTGTCTACTACTGATCTTGTCTGCCCAATTCTGCTCTTCTCTTGTGCCTAGGCTGCTACTATGTCTTCCGCCCCAAAACGGAAGAAAGATAACCTGACACGGGGTTCGTAATATGTCCCAAACTCTTATCGTGGCTAAATTTGGCGGCACCAGCGTTGCCGATTTTGATGCTATGAACCGCAGTGCAGATGTTGTGCTGTCGGATGCCAATACGCGTTTAGTGGTGCTCTCTGCCTCCGCTGGCGTCACCAATCTGCTGGTTGCCCTTGCTGAAGGTCAGGAACAAGCGCAGCGCGCTTACCTGCTGGATGAAATCCGCCGCATTCAATACGCCATCATCGATCGTTTGCAATCGCCGGATGTGATCCGCGATGAGATTGATCGCATGCTGGAAAACATCACCATGCTGTCTGAAGCCACTTCGCTGGCGACCTCACATGCGCTGACCGATGAGCTGGTGAGCCACGGTGAGTTGATGTCGACGCTGCTGTTCGTGGAGATTCTGCGTGAGCGTCAGGTCAACAGTGAATGGTTTGACGTGCGTAAAGTGATGCGCACCAGCGATCGTTTTGGCCGCGCAGAACCGGAAGTGGCGACGCTGAAAGAGCTGGCCGCAACACAACTGCAGCCGCGCATTGCGGAAGCGCTAGTGGTGACGCAGGGCTTTATCGGTAGTGAAATCAAAGGCCGCACTACCACGCTCGGTCGTGGCGGCAGCGATTATACCGCTGCGCTGCTGGGCGAAGCGCTGCAGGCCGCACGTATTGATATCTGGACTGATGTGGCCGGTATCTACACCACCGATCCACGCGTGGTGTCCACCGCTAAACGCATTGAAGAAATTACCTTCGAAGAAGCAGCGGAAATGGCGATCTTTGGTGCCAAAGTGCTGCATCCAGCAACGTTGCTGCCCGCCGTACGCAGCGATATCCCGGTATTTGTCGGTTCGAGCAAAGATCCGGCCGCAGGCGGTACGCGCGTCTGCAACGAAACCAAAAATCCACCGCTGTTCCGTGCGCTGGCGCTGCGTCGCAAGCAGACGTTGGTAACGCTGCACAGCCTGAACATGCTGCATGCACACGGCTTCCTTGCCGAGGTGTTTAACATCCTGGCGCGCCACAGTATCTCTGTCGATCTGGTGACTACCTCCGAAGTGAGCGTGGCGCTGACGCTGGACAGCACCGGTTCAACCACCACCGGCGACAGCTTGCTGACCCAGGCGCTGTTGACCGAACTCTCTTCACTGTGCCGTGTGGAAGTGGAAGAGAACCTGGCGCTGGTGGCGATCATCGGCAACAACCTGTCAAAAGCCTGTGGCGTGGGTAAAGAAGTATTCGGCGCACTTGAGCCGTTTAACCTGCGTATGATTTGTTACGGTGCCAGCAGTTATAACCTTTGCTTCCTGGTTCCAACCCCAGATGCGGAAGAAGTGGTACGCGCGCTGCATAAGAATCTTTTTGGTTCTTAAGGCAAATTTTTAGCAGAATGAGTTAAGCCGGACAGAGTCCGGCTTTTTTATTGATTAAATTTGTTAGCAATATTTTAAGCCCAGCGGCAGCCGCTCTTTCGATCCCGACATTTCTGGTGATCCCCATTATAGCTCGCGAGAACCGTCTTTTTTTCGCTGGAATTGCCTAAAAATCACACTAATCTCACATTCAGCGGTTGCGCTTTAATCGCCGAAAACGATAATCCCGCCGCGAAAAGATTAAATTATTTGAGGGGATAGATTTGAAAAGATCAGTGGCTGAACACTCGGCACCTTTGTGCTGGTTTTAGGCGGTTGTGGTAGTACGGTTTTGGCTGCGTCTTTTCCAGAATTAGCTATTGGTTTTGCCGGTGTCGCGCTGGCGTTTGGTTTGACGGTGTTGGTGATGGCATTTGCCGTCGGCCATATTTCAGGCGGCCATTTAACCCGGCGCGCAGCACCGCTGTGGCGATCTTCCAGGGGGTTAGGCGTTGGAACAGCTGTGGATGTTCTGGTTGTTACCGATTATCGGTGCCGCGATTGGTGGTGCGATCTACCGCTTTGTACTGGAAAAAGCAGAGTAACTTCGCCGTATTTCTGCGGATCGGCAGCAGCCGATCCGCATTTTCCCCCGCAAGCGACTTCCCGCCTTACGTCAAGATAATGAAATGTTATGATCCCGCGTCCGTCGCTGTGGTCGTTCCCTGCGCGACATTTCATCTGTGGCAATATAAAAAAATTCCTAAGGAAGTCTGGTTATGCTCGGCAAACTTACCCGCCTGTTCCCGCTCTGGGCCGTGCTGCTCTCGGTCGCTGCTTATTATTCTCCCACCACCTTTCTCGGCATTGGGCCGTGGGTGACCTATCTGCTGATGCTGATCATGTTTGGCATGGGCGTGACGCTAAATATCGATGATTTCAAACGCGTGCTGGTGCGTCCGGCGCCGGTGATCGCCGGTACTTTCCTGCATTATCTGGTGATGCCGCTGGCCGCGTGGGGCCTGGCAAAGCTATTCCAGATGCCACCTGATCTGGCAGCAGGGATGATTCTGGTCGGCAGCGTGGCCAGCGGTACCGCTTCTAACGTGATGATTTATCTGGCGAAGGGCGATGTTGCGCTGTCGGTGACCATCTCATCCGTGTCGGCGCTGGTGGGGGTTTTCGCCACGCCGCTGCTGACTCGCTTCTACGTTGATACGCACATTCAGGTGGATGTGGTGGGCATGTTGCTCAGCATCGTGAAAATCGTGGTGATTCCGATTAGCCTCGGCCTGATTATCCATCACTCTATGAACAGCGTGGTGCGCCGCGTTGAGCCGTATCTGCCGGCGTTTTCGATGGTGTGTATTCTGCTGATCATCAGTGCGGTGGTGGCAGGCAGCCAGGGCTTTATCGGTTCCGTCGGCTTGATGGTGATTGTGGCGGTGATCCTGCACAACGCGATTGGTCTGCTGGGCGGTTATTGGGGTGGCAAGCTGTTTGGTTTCGATGAATCGACCTGCCGCACGCTTGCGCTGGAAGTCGGCATGCAGAACTCAGGTTTGGCGGCGACGCTGGGCAAACTCTACTTCTCGCCGTTGGCTGCACTGCCGGGCGCGCTGTTCTCGGTGTGGCACAACCTGTCAGGTTCGCTGCTGGCCGGTTACTGGTCGGGTAAACCGATCGATAAGAAGCAGAAGTAATTGCGGTTTCAATAAACAGCGGTCGCCATGAATGGCGACCCTGCAAAACGCACCTCTCTGCTGTTACAACTTCAGATACGTGCGAATCCCATCCAGAAACATCTGCGTCGCCAGCATAATCAAAATCAATCCCATCAGGCGCTCCAGCGCGTTAACGCCTTTGTCGCCCAGCAGGCGTAAAAACAGCCCTGACATCAGCAAAATCACCACCGTCACGCCCCACGCGATCAGCAGCGCACCGACCAGATGCGTCATTTGATTAGGATATTGATGCGACAACAGCATCAGCGTCGCCAGCAGCGACGGACCGGCCACCAGCGGGATCGCCAGCGGCACGAGGAACGGCTCTTCACCGGCCGGTAAGCCGCTGGAGCTGCTCTCCTCGGAAGGGAATATCATGCGAATGGCGATCAGGAACAGAATGATGCCGCCGGAGATCGACACGGTTTCGGTGCGCAGATTAAGAAACGCCAGAATGCGTTCACCGGCGAATAAAAACAGCAGCATCAGAATCAGCGCGATCAGCATTTCGCGCATCAGCACCACGCGGCGGCGTTTGGGTTCCAGATGCTTCAGTACCGACATGAAAATCGGCAGGTTGCCCAGCGGGTCCATAATCAACAACAGCAATATGGTCGCGGATATCATTTCAGTCATGTTGGGTTAGCCATTATTAGTTGTACTGCTGAAAAAGTTAACGCAATCGAATTAATTCACTTGCCAGAAGTGCTGCATTTTGTAGAGTTGACGGTCATAGGTAAACCTGATTATTACGCAGACTGGCACGATTATCCGGCCAGTCTTTTCCTCGCACCACACGGCCTCTTTCGAGAGCACCCGAGACGGACAGAAAATGAAGAATGTAGGTTTTATTGGTTGGCGTGGCATGGTCGGCTCAGTGCTGATGTCACGCATGAGCGAAGAACGCGATTTTGATGTCATCAATCCGGTCTTCTTCTCCACGTCACAGCTTGGTCAGGCGGCACCAACATTCGGCGGTAAGTCGACCGGTGCGCTGCAGGATGCTTTTGATATCGAGGCGCTGAAGGCGCTGGATATTATTATCACCTGCCAGGGCGGCGATTACACCAGTGAAGTCTATCCGAAGCTGCGCGAAAGCGGCTGGCAGGGTTACTGGATTGATGCGGCTTCCACGCTGCGCATGAAAGATGACGCCATCATCATTCTCGATCCGGTTAATCATAATGTGATTCGTCAGGGCCTCGACAACGGCATCAAAACCTTTGTTGGCGGTAACTGCACCGTCAGCCTAATGCTGATGTCACTGGGCGGCCTGTTCGCGAACGATCTGGTTGAGTGGGCGTCGGTTGCCACGTATCAGGCGGCATCGGGCGGCGGCGCACGTCATATGCGTGAACTGCTGACGCAGATGGGCATGCTGCACGATCACGTGGCGAAATCCCTGCAGGATCCGGCGTCGGCGATTCTGGATATCGAACGCAGCGTGACCGATTTCACTCGCTCTGGCACCTTGCCAACCGATAACTTCGGCGTACCGCTGGCAGGCAGCCTGATTCCGTGGATCGACAAGCAGCTGGATAACGGCCAAAGCCGCGAAGAGTGGAAAGGCCAGGCGGAAACCAACAAAATTCTGCGCACCAGCAATGTGATTCCGGTTGATGGCCTGTGCGTACGCGTTGGCGCGCTGCGCTGCCACAGCCAGGCATTCACTCTGAAGCTGAAAAAAGACCTGCCGCTGAACGAAATCGAACAGCTGCTGGCTTCACATAACGAGTGGGTGAAAGTGGTGCCAAACGATCGCGAAATCACCATGCGCGAACTGACACCCGCCGCCGTCACCGGTACCTTGACCACGCCAGTGGGTCGCCTGCGCAAACTGAATATGGGACCGGAATACCTTTCCGCCTTCACCGTAGGCGATCAGTTACTGTGGGGCGCGGCTGAACCGCTGCGTCGTATGCTGCGTCTGCTGATCGACTAAGCGCAGCGGCAAACCAGACAGGCCGGGGTTTCCCGGCCTTTTTTTAGTAATCCAGGCTGCAAAAAGTCATGCAAATTGTGCCTGACAAGTGATCCGCTTCCCCTTTTTGCTTACCCGATAAGTATTTTTCACGATCCTCCCTGGTTTCTGCTGTCCCCAAGCTATGATTTAACAGAGATGTGCCGGTTGTTAACTGTTTTTGTTTTTTCGAACTGAATGGTTGTTGTACACGGTGAAGATCTTTCCCACGGACGGTTGTGTCCTCGCGGTGTACCTATGGCTCAATGAAAAGCAGCGCACCCGAGGCGATAATCCTGCCGACTCGGGTCGCCTGCGCAAAATCATAGGAAGAAAGTCATGTCAGAGCTTCCCGATCGCCAGGCGATCAATGCCCTTTTTGCCGGGAATTATGCCGATCCCTTTTCACTACTGGGCATGCATCAAACTGCCCAAGGCCTTGAAGTGCGTGCGCTGCTGCCCGATGCCTCCGATGTTTGGGTGATTGAAACCAACACTGGACGCAAATGCGCCCAGCTAACCTGCCTCGACTCACGCGGTTTTTTCTGTGGCGTGATTCCGCGCCGAAAAAACCGGTTTGGCTATCAGCTGGCGGTGAACTGGCACGGCCAGCAAAACCTGATTGATGATGCCTATCGCTTCGGCCCGCTGCTGGAGGAGATGGATGCCTGGTTATTGGGTGAAGGCACGCATCTACGTCCTTACGAAACCCTCGGCGCGCACGGTACCACCATTGACGGCGTACACGGCACGCGCTTCGCCGTTTGGGCACCTAACGCGCGTCGCGTATCGGTGGTGGGCGAGTTCAACTTCTGGGATGGCCGACGCCATCCGATGCGTTTTCGCCGTGAACTCGGCGTTTGGGAACTGTTCATACCGGGCGCGGTGAACGGCCAGCTGTATAAGTTTGAAATCGTCGATAATTCCGGCCAGATGCGCATCAAAGCCGATCCCTTCGCCTTTGAAGCGCAAATGCGTCCACAAACCGCCTCGATGATCTGCGGGCTGCCGCCGAAAACCGAGATGCAGCCACGGCGCAAAGCCGCCAATGGATTTGACCAGCCGATTTCGATTTATGAAGTGCATCTCGGTTCATGGCGACGTCACACCGACAACAATTTCTGGCTCAGCTACAAAGAGCTGGCGGAGCAGCTCATCCCTTACGTCAAAGAGATGGGATTCACCCATATCGAACTGATGCCGATTAACGAACATCCGTTTGACGGCAGCTGGGGCTATCAGCCGCTCGGCATGTATGCGCCGACGCGCCGTTTTGGCACCCGCGATGAGTTCCGCCATTTCATTGCCGCCGCGCATGATGCCGGCATTAATGTGCTGCTCGATTGGGTGCCCGGCCACTTCCCAAGTGATGATTTCGGCCTGGCGAAGTTCGATGGCACCGAACTCTACGAACACAGCGATCCGCGCGAAGGTTTTCATCAGGACTGGAATACGCTGATCTACAATTTTGGTCGCCGTGAAGTCAGCAATTATCTCTCCGGCAACGCCTTGTACTGGATGGAGCGCTTTGGCATTGATGGGCTGCGCGTCGATGCGGTGGCGTCAATGATCTACCGCGATTACAGCCGCGCCGAAGGCGAATGGGTGCCAAACCACTTTGGTGGACGCGAAAACCTCGAAGCGATTTCGTTCCTGCGTCATACCAACCGCATTCTGGGCCGCGCTGCGCCCGGCAGCGTCACGGTAGCCGAAGAGTCCACCGATTATCCTGGCGTTACGCGTCCTTCGGATGATGGTGGCCTCGGCTTCTGGTTCAAATGGAATCTGGGCTGGATGCACGACACGCTGGATTATATGAAACTCGATCCGGTACATCGTCGCTACCATCATCAGCTGATGACCTTTGGCATGCTCTACAACTACACCGAAAACTTTGTGCTGCCGCTGTCGCACGACGAAGTGGTGCACGGCAAACGTTCGATCCTCGATCGCATGCCCGGCGATGCCTGGCAGAAGTTCGCCAACCTGCGCGCCTATTACGGCTGGATGTGGGGCTTCCCTGGCAAGAAGCTGCAATTTATGGGCAATGAATTTGCTCAGGGACGCGAGTGGAACCACGACACGAGCCTCGACTGGCATCTGCTGGAAGGCGAGGATAACTGGCACAACGGCGTGCAGCGTCTGGTACGCGATCTTAACCACACTTATCGCCATTTCGCGCCGCTGCATCAGCTCGATTTTGATGGGCAAGGTTTTGAGTGGCTGGTGGTCGATGACCATGAGAATTCCGTGTTCGTGTTTGTGCGCCGCGATCGCGAGGGCAATGAGATCATCGTGGTCAGCAACTTTACGCCGGTAGCGCGTCCGCACTATCGCTTTGGCGTCAATCAGCGTGGCGGCTGGCGCGAGATCATGAATACCGACCAGCACGATTATCACGGCAGCGACACGCGCAATCATGGTGTGGTGCACACCGATGAGATTGAAAGCCACGGTCGGCCGCAGTCGCTGAGTTTGACCTTACCGCCGTTGGCAACGCTTTGGCTGGTGCGGGAGAGCGACTGATGCTGGAGCAGGGGCAGCCGGAACCCTTAGGTGCGCACTATGATGGGCATGGCGTTAATTTCACGCTGTTCTCCCAGCATGCTGAACGCGTTGAACTCTGCCTGTTCGACGCGCACGGTGCTGAGCGCCGTTACGCGCTGCCCGCGCACAGCGGTGATATCTGGCACGGCTATTTCCCCGCGCTGAAGCCCGGCCAGCGCTATGGCTATCGCGTACACGGTCCGTGGGCACCGCAGCAGGGACATCGCTTTAATCCCGCCAAGCTTTTGGTCGATCCCTGTGCCAAAGCAGTAACGGATGAAGTGGTGGACGACGCGCGTTTCAACGGCGGTGAACGTGAACCGGATGGTGCCGACAACGCTGCCATCGCGCCGAAATCGCTGGTGATTGCCGAAGATTTTGACTGGGAAGGCGATTGCGCGCCGTGCACGCCGTGGGGCAACACGGTGATCTACGAAGCGCATGTGCGCGGCTTAACGCAGCAGCATCCGGAAATTCCGGAAAGGCTGCGCGGCACTTATGCGGCGCTGGGTCATCCTGCTATGGTGAAGTACCTGCGCCATCTCGGCATCACCGCGCTTGAGCTGTTGCCGATTGCTCAATTCACCAGCGAGCCGCGCCTGCGCCGCTTAGGGTTGAGTAATTACTGGGGTTATAACCCGTTTGCCTTGTGGGCGGTGGATGCGCGTTACGCCTCGGGCGAAAACGGTTTAACGCCGTTGCAGGAGTTTCAGCAGGCGGTCAAAGCGCTGCACGCGGCGGGCATCGAAGTGATTCTCGATGTGGTGTTCAACCACACCGCCGAGCTGGAAGAGATCGGGCCAACGATTTCGCTGCGCGGCGTGGATAACGCCAGCTATTACTGGCTGGATGGCAACGGCGAATACCAAAACTGGACCGGCTGCGGCAACACGCTGAACCTCTGCCATCCGCAGGTGATGGCGTGGGCGCTGGAAGCACTGCGCTACTGGGTGCGCGTTTGCCATGTTGATGGTTTCCGCTTTGACCTCGCCAGCGTGTTGGGGCGCACGCCGGAATTTCATCAGGATGCGCCGCTGTTTGCCGCCATCAAAGCCTGTCCGTTGCTCTCTAAGGTGAAGCTGATTGCCGAGCCGTGGGACATCGGTCCCGGCGGTTATCAGGTCGGCAACTTTCCGCCGGACTTCGCCGAGTGGAACGACCATTTTCGCGATGCGGCACGCCGTTACTGGCTGCAGGGTCAACTGAATAATGGCGATTTCGCCCGCCGTTTTGCCGCATCCAGCGACGTTTTCCAGCGTGAGGCGCGTCTGCCGCACGCCAGCATCAATCTGATCACCGCTCACGACGGCTTCACGCTGCGTGATGTGGTGAGCTTCAACAACAAACACAATCAGGCCAACGGCGAAGACAATCGCGACGGCAGCAGCAGTAACTTCAGCCATAACCACGGCAAAGAGGGGCTGCAGGTTAATTTCGATATTGTCGAACAGCGGCGGCGTAGCGTGCATGGCTTGCTGACCACGCTGCTGCTGGCGCAGGGCACGCCGATGCTGCTGGCGGGTGACGAACGCGGTCACAGCCAGCACGGTAACAACAACGCCTATTGCCAGGACAATCCGCTGACCTGGTTGAACTGGCAACAGGATGATTTTGGCCTGGTCGACTTCACTGCTGCGTTAATCCGCCTGCGCCAGCGCATTCCCGCGTTGACGCAGGATCGCTGGTGGCAGGAGGGCGATGGCAGCGTGCAGTGGTGCAATGCCAGCGGCACACCACTGGAAGCCGAGCAGTGGGAACAGGGGACGCACAGAATGCAGATCCTGCTCTCCGGCCGCTGGTTAATAACAATAAATGCCACGGAATCGGTGAGTGATATCGCCTTACCAGACGGAGAGTGGCGTGCCATTCCTCCTTTCGCCGGGGAAGATAACCCCATCCTGACAACTGTCTGGCACGGTCCCGCACACGGTGTGTGTGTGTTCCTAAAGCAATCATAAGGAGTCAGACATGGTGAAATTAGATAGAACAGATCATCTGATGCTGGCGCGCCAGCTCCCTACACAAACGGTTGCCCTGATCCTTGCTGGCGGGCGCGGTACGCGCCTGAAAGATCTCACCGCGAAACGCGCCAAACCTGCCGTGCACTTCGGTGGCAAGTTCCGCATCATCGACTTTGCGCTGTCCAACTGCATCAACTCGGGCATTCGGCGCATCGGCGTGATCACCCAATATCAGTCACATACGCTGGTGCAGCACATCCAGCGCGGCTGGTCGCTGTTCAACGAAGAGATGAACGAGTTTGTCGATCTGCTGCCGGCACAGCAGCGTGCCGCTACCGAACACTGGTATCGCGGCACGGCCGATGCGGTGACGCAGAACCTCGACATTATTCGCCGCTACAACGCGCAGTACATCGTGATACTCGCCGGGGATCACATCTACAAAATGGATTACTCGCGCATGTTGCTCGACCATGTCGATCGCGGCGCGAAATGCACCATCGCCTGCTTACCGGTGCCGTTGGCCGAAGCCACGGCGTTTGGGGTGATGGCGGTGGATGCGGAAAACAACGTGGTCGATTTTGTTGAAAAACCGCCGAAGCCGCCGTCAATGCCGGGTGACGATACCCGCGCGCTGGCCAGCATGGGCATTTATGTGTTCAACGCCGATTACCTTTACCAGCTGCTGGAAGAGGATCTGCATGTAGCCGATTCCAGCCATGATTTTGGCAAAGATCTGCTGCCGAAAATTGTCGCCAGCGGCGAGGCGTATGCGCACTCATTCACGCTCTCCTGCGTGCAGGTGGATGAAAACGCCGAGCCGTACTGGCGCGACGTCGGGACGCTGGAAGCATATTGGCGCGCCAATCTCGATTTGGCGTCGGTTACGCCCGAGCTGGATATGTACGACCACAGCTGGCCGATTCGTACCCACATGGAGCCGCTGCCGCCGGCGAAATTTGTGCAGGATCGATCCGGCAGCCACGGCATGACAATGAATTCGCTGGTCTCGGGCGGCTGCATCATCTCCGGTTCGGTGGTGGTGAACTCGGTGCTGTTCCCGCGTATTCGCATCAACTCGTTTTGCAATATTGATTCCGCAGTGCTGCTGCCTGATGTGGTGGTTGGCCGATCGTGTCGTCTGCGTCGCTGCGTGATCGATCGCGCCTGCGAACTGCCAGAAGGCATGGTCATTGGCGAAAACCCCGACGAAGACAGCCGTCGTTTTTACCGTTCTGAAGAGGGCATCGTACTGGTGACGCGCGCCATGCTGGCCAAATTGGCCGGAGGCGGTCAGTAAGTGACGAAAGAATATAGAGAAAATTGCCGCGTGGAACGTGTGCGATAACAATAGGGGTTCAGGATGCAGGTTTTACATGTCTGTTCAGAGCTTTTCCCGCTGTTGAAAACCGGCGGACTGGCTGATGTCGTCGGTGCATTACCACAGGCGCAAATAGCCGATGGTACGGATGCGCGGGTGTTGATTCCCGCCTTTCCGGATCTGCGTAAAGGGATTCCTGATACAGAGGTCCTGGCGGAGTTGCAAACTTTTGCGGGACCGGTACGCTTACTTTTTGGACAATTTAACGGCGTTGGTATTTATTTAATCGATGCGCCGGGATTGTATGAACGTCCCGGCAGCCCGTATCACGATACCTCGCAGTTTGCTTACGTCGATAACTACCTGCGTTTTGCGCTGCTGGGCTGGATGGGCGCCGAGATTGCCAGCGGGTTAGATACGGATTGGCAGCCGGATATCGTGCACGCGCATGACTGGCATGCAGGCTTAACCTGCGCCTATATCGCCGCGCGCGGTCGTCCGGCAAAAACGGTGTTCACCGTGCATAATCTGGCGTATCAAGGGCTGTTTTCTGCGCGTCATCTGGATGAGATCCAGATCCCGCGCGCCTTCTTTGACATGCATGGACTGGAGTTCTTCGGGCAAATTTCTTACCTCAAGGCGGGCCTGTTTTATGCCGATCATATAACGGCGGTTAGCCCGACTTACGCGCTGGAGATCACCCGACCGGAATTTGGTTACGGCATGGAAGCGCTACTCGAGCAGAGACTGCGTGAAGGACGACTGAGCGGGATTTTGAACGGCGTCGATCCGGGCATTTGGGACCCGGCGCACGATCTGCTGCTCACCGCGCGCTACGACAGCGAAACGCTGGAGAGCAAAGCGGAGAACAAGCGCCAGCTACAGATTGCCATGGGCCTGAAGGTGGATGATAAGGCGCCGGTGTTCTGCGTTATCAGCCGTCTGACCAAACAGAAAGGGCTGGATCTGGTGCTGGAAGCGCTGCCGGGCTTGCTGGCGCAGGGCGGACAGCTGGTGCTGCTCGGTCAGGGTGATGCCGAGCTGCAGCAAGGTTTCCTGGCGGCGGCGGCCGAACATCCGGGCCGCGTTGGCGTGCAGATTGGCTATCACGAAGCCTTCTCGCACCGCATTGTCGGCGGCGCGGATGTGATTATGGTGCCGAGCCGTTTTGAGCCGTGCGGCTTAACCCAGCTGTACGGTTTGAAATATGGCACGCTGCCGCTGGTGCGTCGCACCGGTGGACTGGCGGATACGGTGCAAGACAGCTCGCTTGAGAACCTGGCGGATGGCGTCGCCAGCGGTTTCACCTTTGAAGACAGTAATGCCTGGTCGCTGCTGCGGGCGATTCGGCGCGCATTTGTTCTGTGGTCTCGTCCTGCACTCTGGCGCTACGTTCAGCGGCAGGCGATGGGGATGGATTTTAGTTGGCAGGTGGCAGCACAAGCCTACCGCGATCTTTATCAACGTTTGCTGTAATGAGAGATTGGGATACTTGATATGAATGCACCTTTCACCTATGCCTCACCCACGCTGACGGTTGATGCGCTGAAGCACTCAATCGCCTATAAGCTGATGTTTACTATTGGTAAAGATCCATCGATTGCGAATAAGCATGAGTGGCTTAACGCCGCGCTGCTGGCGGTGCGTGATCGCATGGTGGAACGCTGGTTGCGCTCCAGCCGCGCGCAGCTCTCGCAGGATGTGCGACAGGTTTATTATCTGTCGATGGAGTTCCTGATGGGGCGCACGCTCGGCAATGCGTTGCTGGCGATGGGCATTTATGAGGATCTCAATCAGGCGCTGGAGGAGATGGGCCTCGATCTCAGCGAGCTGATGGAAGAGGAGAACGATCCCGGCCTCGGCAACGGCGGTTTGGGTCGTTTAGCAGCCTGTTTCCTCGATTCGCTCGCCACGCTCGGTTTACCGGGGCGCGGTTACGGCATCCGTTACGATTACGGCATGTTTAAGCAGAATATCGTTGACGGGCAGCAGCGCGAATCGCCGGATTACTGGCTGGAGTACGGCAATCCGTGGGAGTTTCAGCGCTTTAACACGCGCTACAAAGTGCGCTTCGGTGGCCGTCTGCAACACGAAGGCGCGCGGGTACGCTGGGTGGAAACTGAGGAGATCGTGGCGATGGCCTACGATCAAATCATTCCCGGTTTTGATACCGATGCCACCAACACGCTGCGTCTGTGGGGCGCGCAGGCCAGTAATGAAATCAACCTCGGTAAGTTTAATCAGGGCGATTACTTCGCTGCGGTAGAAGATAAAAACCACTCGGAAAACGTGTCACGCGTGCTCTATCCCGATGACTCCACCTATTCAGGCCGCGAACTGCGTCTGCGTCAGGAGTATTTCCTCGTTTCCTCGACGGTGCAGGATATTCTCAACCGTCATTGGCAGATGCATGAAACCTGGGACAATCTGCCAGACAAAATTGCCATCCACCTTAACGATACGCATCCGGTGCTGGCCATTCCGGAACTGATGCGTCTGCTGATCGATGAGCAGAAATTCAGCTGGGACGATGCCTTTGAAGTGACCTGTCAGGTGTTCTCCTACACCAACCACACGCTGATGACCGAAGCGCTGGAAACCTGGCCGGTGGATATGATCGGCAAGATCCTGCCGCGTCATCTCAGCATCATCTTTGAAATCAACGACTACTTCCTGAAAACCATCCAGGAATACTATCCGGATGATTGGGAGCTGTTAGCGCGCATCTCGATCATCGACGAAAACGATGGCCGCCGCATTCGTATGGCATGGCTGGCGGTGGTGGTGAGTCACAAGGTTAACGGTGTATCGGAGCTGCACTCCAATTTGATGGTGCAATCGCTGTTCGCTGACTTCGCGCGTCTGTTCCCTGGCCGTTTCTGCAATAAAACCAACGGCGTGACGCCACGTCGCTGGCTGGCGCTGGCCAATCCGGCGCTCTCCGACGTGCTGGATGAGGCGATTGGCCGCAACTGGCGTACCGATCTTGGCCAGCTTAATGAACTGACCACGCAGGTCGATTATCCGGCCTTTATCGAACAGATCGCCGACGCCAAGTTCGCCAACAAGAAACGCCTGGCGGATTGGGTGGCGAAGAACATGGATATCGTGCTTGATCCCCATGCGCTGTTCGATGTGCAAATTAAGCGCATCCACGAATATAAACGTCAGCTGCTAAACGTGCTGCACGTGATTACGCGCTACAACCGTATCAAGGCCGATCCCAACGCCGAATGGGTGCCGCGCGTCAACATCTTCGCCGGCAAAGCGGCATCGGCCTATTACGTGGCGAAGCACATCATTCACCTGATCAACGATGTCGCCAATGTGATCAACAACGATCCGCAGGTGAAGAACAAGCTGAAGGTGGTGTTCATTCCGAACTATGGCGTGAGCCTGGCGCAGATCATTATTCCGGCGGCGGATCTCTCCGAGCAGATTTCAACGGCGGGAACTGAAGCGTCTGGCACCAGTAACATGAAGTTTGCGCTAAACGGCGCGTTAACGATCGGCACGCTGGATGGCGCAAACGTCGAGATGCTCGAGCATGTTGGCAAGGAGAATATCTTTATCTTCGGCAACACCACGCCGCAGGTCGAGAAGCTGCGCACCGACGGCTACAACCCGCGTAAGTATTACGAGGATGATCCCGAGCTGCATCAGGCGCTGACGCAAATCGCCAGCGGTGTGTTCAGCCCGCAGGAGCCAGGGCGCTATCGCAATCTGTTTGATGCGCTGGTGAACTTTGGCGATCACTACCAGCTGCTGGCGGATTATCGCAGCTATGTGGATACCCAGGACAAGGTGGACAAGCTTTATCGTCAGCCGGATAAGTGGCAACGCAGCGCGGCGCTGAATATCGCCAATATGGGTTATTTCTCGTCGGACCGCACCATTCAGGAGTATGCGGATGAGATCTGGCACATTTCGCCAGTGAGATTGTAAGGCGAGGGTTGCAAACCAGGTCGCCATGAATGGCGACCCTACGAAAACCGCATTGAGCCATTTGTAGGGTCGCCATTCATGGCGACCGTTCCAAAGCTTATTTCAATGTGATGCTTTTGACGATGTTATCTGCATCGCTTTGCGCCTGCTGTTGGTTATCAGCTGGCAAGGTAATCTGCAGCGTCAGCAGTTTTCCGTCCACTTTTGCCAGAATCACCGAAGACCATGAGGTCTGATTGTTGGCAGAAATCACCGTATCCAGCTGTTGTGCCGGCTGGTCTTTCAGCGTTACCGCTTTGTTAGACACCACCTGCAACTGTGGATCGCGACCGCGCTGCTGCTGTTCCAGACGCTGTGCCAGCGCATCAAGCGCTTCGTTGGTGGGATCGCCCGCAATCACGATAATCGCGCGCTGACCGGTTTCGTCGGCATAGACGTGCATGTTGGTGGATTCAGAGCCGAGCTTGCCGCTCTTGTCAGACATGCCCGCAGGCAGTGAGAAGCTCAGTTTGCCGTCCATCAGGTTAACCGTCTGGGCCGACTGGCTGGCGCTCGCACCGTTGCTGTTCGCTGCCGCATCATCTTTCTTCTGGTCACATGCCGCCAGGCCGATAACCAACAGGCCAATACCCACATATTTCACTACGTTACGCATTCTTTTCCCTTTTACATGATTCCAGTCAGCCGTTATACAAGCGGATTTAGTTAGCAAAAGCAACCGCCGGAGTGTCAGGAAATCTTAGCGTGTGGTGGCGTTTCGTCTATGTGTAATTAGCCGAAATTGATCTGCTGCTGCGCGGAACGTTCGGCTAAGCGCTTCAGCATGGCATTCAGCAGTACGCCGTAAGCTGGGAGGAAGAAGATCATGCAGATCAGCACCTTGAAGCTGTAATCCACCAGTGCTATTTCGACCCAGTGCGCCGCCATAAACGGGTCTGGACTCTTGTAGAAGGCGATGAAAAAGAAGGCCAGCGTATCGCTGATATTACCGAGGAACATCGCTGCCGCTGGGGCAATCCACCACTGCGATAAACGGCGCAAACGGTTAAAAACGTGGACGTCGAGAATCTGTCCCAGCGCATAAGCCATAAAGCTGGCGCAGGCGATACGCGCAACAAACAGATTTACCTCTTCCAGTGATGCCCAACCTTGCCATTCGCCCTGATAAAACACGCAGGAAACGATGTAGGAGATCACCAGCGCGGGCATCATCACCGCCAGAATAATACGACGAGCCAGCGGCGCGCCAAAGATACGCACGGTGAGATCGGTAGCGAGGAAAATAAACGGAAAGCTAAACGCGCCCCATGTGGTGTGGAAGCCGAAGATGGAAACCGGCAGCTGTACCAAATAGTTACTGGAGGTGATCACCAGCAGATGGAAAAGCGATAGCCAAAACAGCGCATGCATGCGCTGACGTGCAGAAAAGTTGATCATTGTAAGCCTTTTTAGTGATGGGGTGAGGGAACCCAGGTTCGTGCGTTGGCACGATGGTAAATAAAAAATCGGCGGCATCTTAACGCGTTGCGCAATTTATGCAATGGTTAATTTTAACGCAATCGTTATCGCCTTGCGTTGGCTCATTCGCGCGCTAGAATGAGCGCCCATCACTAACAACTGACAGAGAATCATGAGCGATCCCTTTTCTGCGCCAGACCATCAGCTTGATGCCCTTGGCCTGCGCTGCCCGGAGCCGGTAATGATGGTGCGTAAAACCGTGCGCAGCATGCAGGCCGGTGAAACCTTGCTGATCATTGCTGACGATCCCGCTACTACGCGCGATATTCCTGGTTTCTGCCGCTTTATGGAGCATGAGTTGCTGGCACAGCAGACCGAAAGCCTGCCGTACCAGTTTCTGATTAAAAAAGGCGCCTAACGCTGACGCAGCAAGCGCAGCGCGTTGGCTGTCACCAGTGCGGTGGCACCGGAATCCGCTAAGACCGCCAGCCACAAACCGGTGAAGCCGAGCAGCGTGGTGACCAGAAAAATCGCCTTCAATCCCAACGCCAGCGCCACGTTTTGACGAATGATGGCGCGCGTGCGCCGTGCCAGCACAAGGGTGCGTGGCAGAATCGCCAGCTGGTTTTGCGTTAATGCCACATCCGCGGCTTCCAGCGCCACATCGGTGCCGCTGCCCATCGCAATGCCAATGGTGGCGGCTTTCATGGCGGGCGCATCGTTAATGCCATCGCCGACCATCGCCAATGCCTGCTGCGCGCCTAACGTCCTCACCGCCTCAACTTTATCAGCGGGCAGCAAACCCGCGCGATAATCGATGTTGAGTTCAGCCGCAATGGCGGCGGCCGCGCGTGGATTGTCGCCGGTGAGCATCACGCTATTCACGCCAAGCTTCTGCAACTCAGCCAGCGCGCGGATTGCTTCGCTGCGCAACTGGTCCTGCAACGCTAACGCGCCCAGCACCTGCTGCTCCTGCAACAGCAGCACCACGGTTTGGCCCTGCGCTTCCAATTCAGCAATCTGCTGTTGCTGTGCGTCGTCGAGATGGCTGACTTCGCGCGGCGTGAGCAGTTGATAGGTTACGCCAGCGATCGCGGCACGAATGCCGCTGCCGGCCAGGGTTTGCTGCTGTGCCGCTTGCGGAATGGTGAGCGCGCGACGCTCGGCTTCGCTGACAATCGCCCGCGCCAGCGGATGGGTGGAACCTTGTTCAACGGCGGCGGCGATACTTAGGAGATTGTCTTCCGCCATCGCGCCAAAAGGCTGGATGTGGCTGATCTGCGGTTTACCGGCGGTCAGCGTGCCGGTTTTATCGAACGCCATCATACTCACGCGACTGAGACGCTCCAGCGCCGCGCCGCCTTTGATCAGCGCGCCCTGACGCGCGGCAGCGGCCAGGCCCGAGGTGATGGCGGCAGGCGTCGAGATCACCAGCGCACACGGGCAACCAATCAGCAGCAGCGTCAACCCTTTATAAATCCACGGCAACCACTCGCCAAAGCCCAGCAGCGGCGGCAGCACCATCACCAGCAGCGCCAGCAGCATAATGGCGGGCGTATAGATGCGGCTGAAGCGATCGATAAAACGCTCAACCGGCGCACGGTGGCTTTCGGCTTCCTCAATCAGTTGCAGGATGCGGTCAATGGCACTTTGGCCCGGCTGGGAAATGACTTTCAACGTCACCAGACGATCAAGGCTGGTGGCGCCGGCCATGATCTGTTCGCCTGGCTCACGCGCTACCGGCAGCGATTCGCCGGTCAGCGCGCTTTCATCAAAGCTGGCGCTGGCGTGCAACAGTTCGCCATCGGCCGGTAAACGTCCGCCAGCCGCCACTTCAATCACATCGCCGGGTTGTAATACCTCTAAGCGGACGTTTTCCCGCTGCGTGTCGTTTATGCGCGTGGCGGTATCCGGGCGCAGCGCCATCAGCGCGGTGACACCACGGCGTGCACGTGCGGCGGCGTAAGCTTCCAGGCGTTCACCCAGTTGAAACAGCAGCAACACCATCGCGGCTTCGGCATGCGCGCCAATCACCAGTGCGCCAGCGGCGGCGATGGTCATCAGCATCTCAATGCTGAACGGCGAACCGCTGCGCAGCAGTTTCCAGGCACTGCGGGCAATCGGCGCTAAGCCAATCAACGTGGTGGCAATAAACAGGCGATCGCCCCAAAGCGGCGAAAACTGGCTCAGCAGCCAGCTGGCGAGCATCAGTACGCCAAGCAGCAGCAAACCGGCATTTTCCTGCCAGCGGCTGTCAGGTTGTGGTGACGATTGGGAATCGCTGGCGCTCAGCGTGAAGCCAGCATTTTTCACCACCTGTTCGATGATGGCGCGGATATCGTGGTCGGCATCAACCACCAGTTTTTCACTGGCAAAAATCACGCGTACTTGCTGTACCTGCGGCACGCGTTGCACGGCGGTTTCAATTTTACGCGCGCAGCTGGGGCAATCCATGCCAGCAATCTGCCAGCGGAATTGGTGTGAGGTGAGCGCGGGCCTGTCGCTTTCGGCGTCGCTTTCGCCGCCAGGCGATCCGCTGTCGCTGTCACAGCAGCCGCAATCGCTGTCTGGTGTAACGGGCTGCGCCGCTGAGATTTTTAATGTTGCGGGTTTTATGCTGCTAATTGTGCACAGCGGCTGTGGCTGACGGTGAGATTTGCCACAGCGGCAAGGGTGAGCATGTTGATGCATGTAACCTCCAGAATCAGGGGCGGGCTGATGCCCGCGCCCTAATGCTACACTCTGGAGTGGACTCCAGAGTCAAGCGGAAGGTGAGGTTATCTTCAGTAGAGCCACAGTGAACGCACAATCATGAAGTGACCGGCGAAGTAGCAGGCGGCGACGATGGCGCTATCGGCGCTGAAACGTCGGCGATAATGCGAGATAAACCAGACAATATTAGCCAACAGCAGCAGCGCGGCACCCACCAGCAGCGAGAAGCTGAAGTCAGTTGGACGGAAGAAGTAGTTCTCCGCCGCCATCCAGTTCATCACCAGCGTCATGCCGATCAAGGTGCATATCGGCCAGCGTAGATCTTCCAGCTTGGTCCACAGAATCCCGATAACAATCACACCAATAATCAGGAAGGTGAGAGGAATCGGCCAGAAGAAACTCATGGTCATGTGCGCGGCAAAACTGATGGTGTACAGCAGATGCGACAGGAAGAATGCGCCCAGCGCATAGAGCATTTGCTGACGCGGCAACAGCATTAACGCGTCACCCACCAGCGTGGCGACCAGACCGGCCAGAATCAAATAATCGGTGGTGTTGAAGGTTGGAGCTTGCCACGCCCAGGCAACGAGCAACAGCAAGGTGACAGGTTTAAATAGCCAGCGTTGCCATTGCGGACCGCGGTATGAAGCATCGACGTAGAGCCAGCCGGAAAAAAGTACGGCAAGGAAAGACCAAAGCATTTTTTCTCCCTTTTCTGGACGAAATGTCCGCCAGTTTGATGAATTTTCCCAAAATCACCTTCTCAGTGTAAGTTACCGCCGCCGAATGTGACAATCAGCCGACTCTGGTTGTATGCTTTGTCGTCTTTACCCGTTCCGAATTAACGCAAAGCACGAGATAAATCATGAGCAAACCACCGCTAATCTTTTTCATCGTACTGGCCATTATTGCCGTTTTGGCGACCCGTCAGTTTATTAAACAGCGCCGCGAAACGGCGGTGAACGATGCCTCGCCGGTGCGCTCGCTAAGCGTGGAAGTGAAAACTAAACGCGAATTTCCGTCACCCAATCGCCGTTCACGTCAGCGTGAAGAGATTGTGGCGGAAGAGATGAAGTATGAAGCCTGGTTCCATCCGCTGAACGGTGCCAGCGATATTAAAGTGACGGTGAACGCGAACGAATATCACCAGATCGATAAGGGCGCGAAGGGCGAGTTGAAAATGAAGGGCACGCGTTTCGTAAGTTTTACCCCGGTCCCGTAGGGTCGCCATTTATGGCGACCTGGTTATAGGCCGCACCAACCTACATCTTCGGATAATGCTTTTTCTGCCACGCCAACAGTTCAAACACGCCAAAGAAGAAGATCTTCGCCTGGGTTACGCCGCTCAGTTTCGGGGCGTCTTTCGACTGGGTCGCGCGTAGCAACACCAGTTGCAGGCCGTGCATAATCACCATAAAGAACAGCGCCACGTGCACGAAATAGCGCAGCGGCGTCGGGAAAGGGTGCACCAGATTGAGCAGTAAAAAGGCCCAGACGCATATCATCAGCAAACGTCCCACATTAAGCCACATCGTGCGTCTCCTGTTGACGTTGATAAAGGCGATAAGCCACCTGACCGGCAATCTTTTCGCGATACAAATCCCAATTCGCGGGTGCTACGGGCGTGCCGTTTTCCACTTCGCTCTCGACATAAATCAGCGCTTCAGCCGCTAACCAGCCATTTTTCTCCAGCAGCGTCAACGTTTCCTGTAACAACCCTTTACGGAACGGCGGATCGACAAACACCACATCAAACGGCTCGCCCGGCTGGCTCAGCCACTGCAGCGTATTGGTTTGCACCACCTTGGCCTGCGAGGCGCGCAGCGTTTGCAGGTTCTGTGACAGCTGTTGCGCCACAGCACGCTCCAGCTCCAACAGCGTGGCTGAAGCCGCATAACGAGACAGCGCTTCCAGCCCTAACGCGCCGCTGCCGGCGAAACAATCGAGGCAGCGCGCTTCCTGAATATCCGGTGCCAGCCAGTTGAACAGGGTTTCACGTACGCGATCGGTGGTGGGGCGCAAACCTGCGCTATCCGGCACCGGTAATTTACGGCCGCGCCACTGACCGCCAATGATGCGGATCTGGCCAGCGCTGCTGCTACGGGGGGCTTTACTCATTTTGCTCACAACTCGTCATAATTTGTTGCGTAGTTTAACGGGCGCAGCGGGCAGAAGAAACGTTAAAAAAGGGTGCTGTGGTGCGCTGGCTGGAAAGTGTTAGACTACTGAGTTGGTATAGTGCGCGTAATTACCTGATTTTTACGCCGCTCACCCGCTTAAAATTGAATATTTTATCCCCTGGGAACAAGCGTGCTACCGGGAATAAGCCATCGAGGAGTAGGGTCACACAATGGCAAAAGAGAAAAAACGCGGCTTTTTTTCCTGGTTAGGCTTTGGCAAAGAAGAAGAGACGCAACAACCTGCTGAAGAGCAGCAGCAAACCACCGAGGTGGTCGCTGAGCCTGCCGTTGAAGAGAGTGCGCTCGATCGTGCCGAAGCGCAGGCTGTCGAAACCGTCGCCGTCACCGAACAGGTGGCGGAACAGCAGCAGGTTGAAGCGGAACTGATTGAAGCGCCGGTTATCGAGCCGCAGGAACCTGAACCGGTTACCGCCATCGTTGAAGACGTGCTGCCGGAAGAGATAACGCAGCCGGATGTGGCACCAATCGAAGAAGAGCCGCAGCGGGAAGAGCTGGCGCTTGATGAGCCAGAACGGGATGAAGAAGCGCCTTTAACCGATGAAGAACTGGAAGCGCTGGCGTTAGCGGAAACCTATGCGGAAGATGCCGAGCTAGCCGAAGCTACGCAGGATACCGTGAGCGATCTGCCGCTGGCCGCTGCGCCGATAATTGCGCAGGAGCAGGAACGTCCTACCAAAGAGGGCTTTTTCGCCCGTCTGAAACGCAGCCTGGTCAAAACCCGTGAAAACCTCGGTTCGGGCTTTATCAGCCTGTTCCGTGGTAAGAAAATCGATGATGATCTGTTTGAAGAGCTGGAAGAGCAGCTGCTGATTGCCGACGTTGGCGTTGAAACCACGCGCCGCATCATCACCAATCTGACACAACAGGCCAACCGCAAGCAGCTGCGCGATGCGGAAGCGCTGTATGGCCTGCTGAAAGCTGAAATGTCCGGTATTTTGGAAAAAGTGGATCAGCCGCTGGAAGTGGGTGGCAAAACGCCCTTCGTCATCCTGATGGTGGGCGTCAACGGCGTGGGTAAAACCACCACCATCGGTAAGCTGGCGCGTCAGTATCAGGCGCAGGGCAAATCGGTGATGCTGGCAGCGGGTGATACCTTCCGTGCCGCCGCCGTTGAGCAGCTGCAGGTTTGGGGCCAGCGCAACAACATTCCTGTGGTGGCGCAGCACACCGGCGCCGATTCTGCCTCGGTGATTTTTGACGCCATTCAGGCCGCCAAGTCGCGCAATGTGGATGTACTGATCGCCGATACCGCCGGTCGCCTGCAGAACAAATCGCACCTGATGGAAGAGCTGAAGAAAATTACCCGCGTGATGAAGAAGCTGGATGAAGATGCGCCGCATGAAGTGATGCTGACGCTGGACGCCAGCACCGGGCAAAACGCCATCAGCCAGGCCAAACTGTTCCATGAAGCGGTGGGCCTGACCGGCATCACCCTGACGAAACTGGATGGCACCGCCAAAGGCGGCGTGATCTTCTCGGTTGCCGATCAGTTCGGCATTCCGATTCGTTATATCGGTGTTGGGGAAGGCATCGAGGATTTACGGCCGTTTAAGGCCGCAGACTTTATTGAGGCACTGTTTGCCCGAGAGGAATGATTGGGATGATTCGCTTTGAAGAGGTCAGTAAAGCTTACCTGGGAGGACGTCAGGCGCTGCAGGGAGTGGATTTCCATCTGCGTCCCGGCGAAATGGCGTTCCTGACCGGCCATTCCGGTGCGGGGAAAAGTACCTTACTGAAGCTGATTTGTGGCATTGAGCGCCCGAGTGCCGGGCAGATCTGGTTTAGCGGCCACGATATTTCGCGTCTGCGTCACAGCGAAGTGCCTTTCCTGCGACGTCAGATCGGCATGATTTTCCAGGATCACCATTTGTTGATGGATCGTTCGGTCTACGACAACGTGGCGATCCCGCTGATTATTTCCGGTGCCAGCGGCGAAGATATTCGTCGTCGTGTGTCGGCAGCACTGGATAAAGTCGGCCTGCTCGACAAAGCGAAAAGCTATCCGATTCAGCTCTCTGGCGGTGAACAACAGCGTGTCGGCATTGCCCGCGCGGTGGTGAACAAGCCTGCGGTGCTGCTGGCGGATGAACCTACCGGTAACCTCGACAACGCGCTGTCGGAAGACATCCTGCGCCTGTTTGAAGAGTTCAACCGCGTTGGCGTCACGGTATTAATGGCAACGCACGATGTCGGGCTGATTGCACGCCGGAATTATCGCGTGATGACGCTCAATCAGGGACGTCTGCACGGAGGCCACGATGGTCAATAAACGCAACAAGCGCGCACCTGCGCCGAAAGCGAAGCAGCCCTCTAAAAGCAAGGCGCTGAAAGGCGGCTGGCAGGAGCAGTGGCGCTATGCGCTGCGCGGCACGCTGTCGGATATGTGGCGTCAGCCGCTGGCAACGCTGCTGACGGTGATGGTGATTGCCATTTCCCTGACGCTGCCAAGCGTGTGCTACATGGTGTGGAAGAACGTCAGCCAGGCGGCGACGCAGTGGTATCCCGCGCCACAGTTAACGGTGTATCTGGATAAAGCGTTGGATGACACTGCGGCGGAGAACGTTACTGCACAGCTCAAGCAGCTCGACGGCGTGGATAACGTCAATTACCTGACCCGCGAAGAAGCACTGAATGAGTTCCGTAACTGGTCTGGTTTTGGTGGTTCGATGGACATGCTGGAGCAGAATCCGCTGCCGGCGGTGGCCATCATCACGCCAAAACTCAATTTCCAGAATTCGGACACCATGGCGAATCTGCGCGATCGCGTCGCGAAAGTGCAGGGCGTTGATGAAGTGCGCATGGATGACAGCTGGTTCGCGCGTTTAGCGGCCTTAACCGGGCTGGTGGGGCAGATTGCTTCTATGATTGGCCTGCTGATGGTGGTCGCGGTGTTCCTGGTGATCGGCAACAGCGTGCGGCTTAGCATTTTTGCGCGGCGCGATACCATTAACGTGCAGAAGCTGATTGGTGCCACCGACGGCTTTATTCTGCGTCCCTTCCTGTACGGCGGTGCGCTGTTAGGCTTTGGTGGCGCGGTTCTCTCGCTGCTGCTCTCCGAAGTGCTGGTGTTGCGCCTGCAATCGGTGGTGGCGCAAGTGGCAACAGTATTCGGTACCACCTTTGTGCTGGAAGGTTTTTCCTGGGATGAAGGGCTGCTGTTATTGTTGATCGCCGCCATCATCGGCTGGATTGCTGCCTGGCTAGCAACGGTACAACATTTACGCCGTTTTACGCCGCAGTAACCAAAAGCAACGTTTTTTGATATACTCTTCCTCTGCTGCCGACGACCTGGGAGCAGAGGAATCCTCCTATTTTCCCCGCCGTCATCTGTGTGTAAAATATTCACTGCTATAATTGAACTTGTGGATAACTTTGTCGTCCAAGTAGCACAGATTGCTTCTGGTTTTCTCGTGACGTTGACATAATGTAGCGTCTGCGCAAAATACCGTGCAGCAAGTCCATTGAATTTGTGAGGGTTTGAATGACTAAAGAAATGCAAACTTTAGCGATTGCTCCTCTGGGTAACCTGGAATCTTACGTCCGGGCTGCCAACAACTGGCCGGTGCTGACGGCAGAAGAGGAAAAAGCATTGGCTGAGCGGCTGCATTACCAGGGCGATCTGGATGCAGCTAAGACGCTGATCCTGTCTCACCTGCGCTTTGTTGTTCATATTGCTCGTAACTACTCCGGTTACGGCTTGCCGCAGGCAGACCTGATTCAGGAAGGTAACATCGGCCTGATGAAGGCGGTGCGTCGCTTCAACCCTGAAGTCGGCGTGCGTCTGGTGTCATTTGCCGTGCACTGGATTAAAGCAGAGATTCACGAATACGTGCTGCGTAACTGGCGTATTGTGAAAGTCGCGACCACTAAAGCTCAGCGTAAGCTGTTCTTTAACCTGCGTAAAAGCAAACAGCGTCTCGGTTGGTTCAACCAGGACGAAGTGGAAATGGTCGCACGCGAGCTGGGCGTGAGCAGCAAAGACGTGCTGGAAATGGAATCGCGCATGGCCGCGCAGGATATGACTTTCGACATGTCGTCTGATGACGAAGCGGGCGAAGGCAAATCAATGGCGCCCGTGCTGTATCTGCAGGATAAAACCTCTGACTTTGCCGATGGCATCGAAGAGGACAACTGGGATGCACATGCGGCGGATAAGCTGAGCGATGCGATGCTGAGCCTCGACGAGCGTAGTCAGGATATTATCCGCGCCCGCTGGCTGGACGATGACAACAAAACCACGCTGCAGGAGCTGGCCGATAAATACGGCGTCTCTGCAGAGCGCGTGCGTCAGTTGGAAAAGAACGCCATGAAGAAACTGCGAGTGGCGATTGAAGCCTGATAACGATCGGGTGGAAAAATGGGGCGACTTTTAAGTCGCCCTTTTTATTGCGCGCGAATCGGTCGCCATGAATGGCGACCCTACGAACGGCGCGGGTTTTGTAGGGTGCGCATTTATGCGCACCGTTTCACCAACCGCACGAAATCCCTTCAGCGCACCCAACCCTCAGCCTGCGCACGAAAACCACAAGCCTGCATAAATGCCGCGCGCACATCCTGCTCGGCGTCGCCGTCATCGGCAATCCACCAATGCGCTAACGCGCTGTTCTGCGTCATCGTCTCTTCCAGCAAATATTGTCCTACGCCACGTCGACGAGTGACTTCACGCACGTTGAAATGAGTGATTTTCCCCTGCGTGCCGCGGAGGGTCAGCTGCAGCGCCGCCAGCAATCTGTCGTTAAAACGCGCCGCATACAGACGCTGCGTGTCGCTGAGTTGCGCTTCCAGTTGCACAATATCGATTTCCGGCCAGACTTTAGCTAAATCGATACGATCCTGAGCGGTTAACGATGCTAAGCGCTGGATTGTCAGCTTCATACCTAATACCTGTACTAGTGCAAAGGCGATAGTGTAGCGAATTTAGACAGTCAGAGCGCTGTCACTTTTTTCTGATGAAAATAGGTCAAATGCCAGCCAGTTTGCCAGGATTGTGGAGTAAGCCATCAATGTTAGCCAAAAAAGCCAGCATAACGCGCTGGTATCCTGCTGAAAAATCGGCCATAACAACCAGACGATTCTGCTGATCCACTCAGCCAATTCTGAATATGTCAGTTGATTTACAGAAGAAAGTTCCTGTTTAATAACCTGAAAAATAAAGCCTTATTACCTATAAATGCCAGAAAAGCGTGCTAACCCATTATTGCAAAATGAGTTTTCCTCTTTGACTGGCAGAAAATAAACAATCACAACAAACACGACACAACAGATGGGGAAGTTCGCATGAAAATGAGTAAAGGACGCGCATTACTGGCGGGCTGCGTTGCCCTGGCGATGAGCCATGCGGCGCTGGCAAAAGACATCAAAATTGCCATCGTCGGCGCATCAACCGGTCCGGTCGCGCAGTACGGTGATATGCAGTTTACCGGTGCCGCGCAAGCGATTAAGGACATCAACGCCAAAGGCGGCGTTAACGGTGACAAACTGGTTGGCGTGGAATATGACGATGCCTGTGACCCAAAACAAGCGGTTGCGGTTGCCAACAAAGTGGTTAACGACGGCATTAAATACGTTATCGGCCATCTTTGCTCCTCCTCTACTCAGCCTGCTTCAGACATCTATAACGACGAAGGCGTGCTGATGATTACCCCAGCCGCGACCGCGCCAGAACTGACTGCGCGTGGCTATGCTGACGTGCTGCGTACTACCGGTCTGGATTCCGATCAGGGCCCAACGGCGGCGACCTACATCCTCGACCACATCAAACCAAAACGCATCGCTGTGGTGCATGACAAGCAGCAATATGGTCAGGGTCTGGCGGAATCCGTGCAGAAAACCCTGAAAGCCAAAGGCGGCAACGTGGTGCTGTTTGAAGGTATCACCGCCGGTGATAAAGACTTCTCCACGCTGATTGCGCGTCTGAAGAAAGAGAACGTCGATTTCGTTTACTACGGCGGTTACTACCCGGAGCTGGGCCAGATTCTGCGTCAGGCAAAATCCGCAGGCCTGAATGCCGGCTTCATGGGCCCGGAAGGCGTGGGCAATGCTTCTCTGTCTAACATCGCCGGTGATGCGTCTGAAGGCCTGTTCGTAACACTGCCGAAGCGCTATGACCAGCTGCCAGAGAACAAAGCGATTGTTGATGCGATTAAAGCCAACACCGCGTCGAATCGCAAAGATCCAACCGGTCCGTTCGTCTGGACCACCTACGCGGCGATTCAGTCGCTGGTGGCCGGTATTGAGCGCAGCAAGAGCGATGAGCCCGATGCGATTGCTAAGAACCTGAAAGCAGGTGCTGCCGTTCCAACCGTGATGGGCAACCTGAACTGGGATGAGAAAGGCGATCTGAAGGGCTTCGAATTTGGTGTCTTCAAATGGCACAAAGACGGCTCTTCTACCGCAGTTAAGTAATCCCCCCAAATTCCCTCTCCCGCGCGCGGGAGGGGGAATTATTCAGCTCCAGAGCAGGTCCTCACTATGTCCGAGCAGTTTCTCTATTTCATTCAGCAGATGTTCAACGGGGTTACCCTCGGGAGCACCTACGCGCTGATCGCCATCGGTTACACCATGGTTTACGGCATTATCGGCATGATCAACTTCGCCCACGGCGAGGTGTACATGATCGGTAGCTATGTCTCCTTTATCGTGATTGCCGCCCTGATGATGATGGGCATCGATACCTCGTGGCTGATGATCGCCGCCGGTTTCGTCATGGCGGTGATCATCTCCAGCGCCTATGGCTGGAGCATCGAACGCGTGGCGTACAAGCCGGTGCGATCGTCCAAACGCCTGATCGCGCTGATCTCCGCGATCGGTATGTCGATCTTCCTGCAGAACTACGTCAGCCTGACGCAAGGCTCGCGCGATCTCGCGCTGCCAAGCCTGATCACCGGCCAGTGGACGCTGGGCGAGAGCAACGGCTTTGCTGCCACGCTCTCCACCATGCAACTGGTGATTTGGGTGGTGACCTTCCTGTCGATGCTGGCGCTGACGCTGTTTATCCGTTATTCGCGCATGGGCCGCGCCTGCCGCGCCTGCGCAGAAGACCTGAAAATGGCCAGCCTGCTGGGCATCAATACCGACCGCGTTATCTCTCTCACCTTTATCATTGGTGCGGCGATGGCGGCGGTGGCGGGCGTATTGCTCGGTCAATTCTACGGCTCGATTAACCCGTTCATCGGTTTTATGGCCGGGATGAAAGCCTTCACTGCCGCAGTATTGGGCGGCATCGGCAGTATTCCTGGCGCGATGATTGGCGGCCTGGTGCTGGGTATTGCGGAAGCGCTGACCTCAGCGTATCTCTCGACCGAATATAAAGATGTGGTCTCCTTCGCGCTGCTGATCGTGGTGCTGCTGGTGATGCCAACCGGGATTCTTGGCCGTCCGGAGGTGGAGAAAGTATGAAACGCCTCGGTTTGGTCAACGCCGTGATCTCCACGGTGATGTTGCTGATTCTCGCCACCTTCTTTATGGGCGTGCGCCTCGATCTGGACGGCACCAAACTGGTGGTCGCCAACGCGGGCGCGGTGCGCTGGAACTGGATCTTCATTGGTTGTGCGGTGGTATTTGTCTTCCAGCTGCTGCGTCCGCTGGTGCAGGGTAAATTCAAGCGCAGCGGCAAAGGTTTTGTCCTGCCGGGCTTTGATGGATCGACGCCAAAACAGAAGCTGTTGATGGCGCTGGTGATTGCCGCCGCCGTCATTTGGCCGTTTCTGGTCTCGCGTGGCAGCGTCGATATTGCCACGCTGACATTGATATATGTGATGCTCGGTCTTGGGCTGAACGTGGTGGTGGGTTTATCTGGTCTGCTGGTGCTGGGCTACGGCGGTTTCTATGCCATCGGCGCGTACACCTTCGCCTTGCTGAATCACTATTACGGCTTTGGTTTCTGGGAAAGTCTGCCGCTGGCCGGTTTAGTCGCCGGTGCGTTTGGCCTGATGCTCGGCTTCCCGGTGCTGCGCCTGCGCGGTGACTATCTGGCGATCGTCACGCTCGGCTTCGGTGAAATCGTCCGTATCCTGCTGCTGAATAACACCGCGATCACCGGCGGCCCGAACGGCATTGCGCAGATTCCCAAGCCAAGCCTGTTTGGTCTGGAGTTTGGCCGCCGCGTCAGCGAAGGCGGCTGGAGCACTTTCCATGACTTCTTCGGCCTGAAATACGATCCCAGCGACCGTGTAATTTTCCTTTATCTGGTGGCGCTGCTGCTGGTGGTGCTGACGCTGTTTGTTATCAACCGTTTGCTGCGTATGCCGTTGGGCCGTGCATGGGAAGCGCTGCGCGAAGATGAGATCGCCTGCCGTTCGCTCGGCCTGAGCCCGACGCGCATCAAGCTGACGGCATTTACCATCAGCGCGGTGTTCGCCGGTTTTGCAGGCACGCTGTTTGCGGCGCGTCAGGGCTTCGTCAGCCCGGAATCCTTCACTTTCGTCGAGTCGGCCTTTGTGCTGGCGATTGTGGTGTTGGGCGGCATGGGCTCGCAGCTGGCGGTGATCCTTGCGGCGATTCTGTTGGTGGTATCGCGCGAGCTGATGCGTGATTTGAACGAATACAGCATGCTGGTGCTCGGTGGTTTGATGGTGCTGATGATGATCTGGCGCCCACAAGGTCTGCTGCCGATGAAGCGTCCGCATCTGAAGTTGAAAAGCAGTAAACAAGGAGAGCAGGCATGAGTCAGCCTTTATTAGCCGTTGAAGGCCTGATGATGCGCTTCGGCGGCCTGTTAGCCGTCAACAATGTGGCGCTTGAGCTCCATCCACAGGAAATTGTTTCACTGATCGGCCCGAACGGTGCCGGTAAAACCACGGTGTTCAACTGCCTGACCGGTTTTTACAAACCGACCGGCGGCACCATCAAACTGCGCGATCAGCAGCTGCAAGGTTTGCCTGGCCAGAAAATCGCGCGCATGGGCATCGTGCGGACTTTCCAGCACGTACGTCTGTTCCGTGAAATGACGGTGATTGAAAACCTGCTGGTGGCACAACATCAGCATCTGAAAAGCGGCGTGTTCTCCGGCCTATTCAAAACCCCGGCTTTCCGTCGCGGTGAGAGCGAAGCGCTGGATCGCGCAGCCACCTGGCTGGACCGCATCGGCCTGCTGGATCTGGCTAACCGTCAGGCGGGCAACCTCGCTTATGGTCAGCAGCGTCGTCTGGAGATTGCGCGCTGCATGGTGACGCGCCCGGAAATCCTGATGCTGGATGAACCGGCGGCCGGTCTTAACCCGCGAGAAACGCACGAACTCGATGAGCTGATCGCCGAACTGCGCGGTGAGCACAAGGTTTCCGTGCTGCTGATTGAACACGATATGAAGCTGGTGATGGGTATTTCTGACCGCATTTACGTGGTGAATCAGGGAACGCCGCTGGCTAACGGCACGCCGGAACAGGTGCGTAACAATCCGGATGTGATCCGTGCTTATTTAGGTGAGGCGTAACATGGCAAACCCGATTTTAACTTTGCAGAGTGTCAGCGCCCATTACGGTCCGATTCAGGCGCTGCACAACATTAATCTGCACATCAATCAGGGTGAAATCGTCACGCTGATCGGTGCCAACGGCGCGGGTAAAACCACGCTGCTCGGCACCTTGTGCGGCGAACCGCGCGCCACCAGCGGCACTATCACCTTTGATGGTAAAGAGATCACCGACTGGCAAACCGCGAAAATCATGCGTGAAGCGATTGCGATCGTGCCGGAAGGCCGTCGCGTGTTTTCGCGCATGACGGTGGAAGAGAATCTGGCGATGGGCGGCTTCTTCGCCACGCGTCAGCAGTATCTGGAGCGTATCGACCGCGTTTATCAGCTGTTCTCTCGCCTGGCAGAACGTAAAGCGCAGCGCGCGGGCACCATGTCTGGCGGTGAGCAGCAGATGCTGGCGATTGGTCGCGCGTTGATGAGCCAGCCGCGCTTGCTGCTGCTGGATGAGCCGTCGCTGGGTTTGGCGCCGATTATCATCCAGCAGATCTTCGACACCATTGAGCAGTTGCGTAAAGAGGGCATGACCATCTTCCTCGTCGAGCAGAACGCCAACCAGGCGCTGAAGCTGGCTGATCGGGGTTATGTGCTCGAAAACGGTCATGTAGTGCTGGAGGATAGCGGCGAAGCGTTGCTGTCCAACGAAGCGGTGCGGAGTGCTTATTTAGGCGCGTAAGTTAGTGCTCGCTGTCCCCCATCCCGGCCTTCCCCCGCAAGCGGGGGAAGGAGACGCTGCCACATGCAGCTTCAACACTGACATGTGGCAGCATCTTCCTCCCCCATTAATGGGGGAGGACCGAGGAGGGGGACAGCCTGCACGTACGAAAGAACAGCCAGCACGTACCAGCCAGCACTCCCAACCCATCTGTCACATCCCCGTCATAAACCTGTTATTAATCCGTCATTTCCCCGTGTCATGTTACGTCGCGAACTAAAAAATGCGCGCATTCGCGCGTACTTAACAGCACAGGAAAAACCTTATGTCCGCTTTTACGCTTCGTTCCCGCCTGATGAGTGTCGTACTCGGTCTGGCGCTCAGCGGTAATGCGCTGGCTGCAACTGAGATTCCTTTCTGGCACTCAATGGAAGGCGAGTTAGGCAAAGAAGTTGATTCTCTGGCACAACGTTTTAACCAGGCTCATCCCGATTACAAAATCGTTCCGACTTACAAAGGCAACTACGAGCAGAGCTTAGCGGCGGGTATCGCGGCGGTGCGCGCCGGTAAAGCGCCTGCGCTGCTGCAGGTGTATGAAGTCGGTACGGCGACCATGATGGCGTCCAAAGCTATCGTCCCGGTCAACCAGGTGTTTAAAGACGCTGGCGTGCAGATGGATCCGAAGCAGTTCGTGCCAGCCGTTGCCGGTTACTACAGCGACAGCAAAGGCCAGCTGATCTCTCAGCCGTTCAACAGTTCCACGCCGGTGCTGTACTACAACAAAGACGCGTTCAAGAAAGCCGGTTTGAACCCGGATCAGCCACCGAAAACCTGGCAGGAGCTGGCAAAAGATGCTGAAGCGCTGCGCAAAGCGGGCCTGACCTGCGGTTACGCCAGCGGCTGGCAGGGCTGGATTCAGATTGAAAACTTCAGCGCCTGGCATGCGCTGCCGGTCGCCACCAAAAACAACGGCTTTGACGGTACCGATGCGGTGCTGGAATTCAACAAGCCGGTGCAGGTGCGCCACATCGAAATGCTCGAAGCGATGAACAAGAAGGGTGATTTCACCTACTTCGGTCGTAAAGATGAATCTACCGCCAAGTTCTATAACGGCGATTGCGGCATCACCACCGCGTCTTCCGGTTCGCTGGCCGACATCAAACACTACGCCAAATTCAACTTCGGCGTGGGCATGATGCCGTACGATGAAACCGTACCGAACGCACCGCAGAACGCCATCATTGGCGGCGCGAGCCTGTGGGTGATGAAAGGCAAAGATGCCAACACCTACAAAGGCGCGGCGGAATTCATGAAGTTCCTCGCCCAGCCAGAAATCGCTGCCGAATGGCACCAGAAAACCGGTTATCTGCCGATCACCACTGCCGCGTACGAGCTGACCAAGCAACAGGGCTTCTATGACAAGAACCCAGGCGCGGACATCGCCACGCGTCAGATGCTGAACAAAGATCCGCTGCCGTTCACCAAAGGCATGCGTCTGGGCAACATGCCGCAGATTCGTACCATCGTGGACGAAGAGCTGGAAGGCGTGTGGACCGGCAAACAGGCGCCGCAAGCTGCGCTGGATAACGCTGTGAAACGCGGTAACGAACTGCTGCGCCGTTTTGAGCAGCAAGTGAAGTAACGCTGTTATCTCGGGGCCGACGCCTGGCGTTCGCCCCGATTTTCTTCTTTGATTGAGCCTGCTATGTCCTCATCGCGCCCGGTATTTCGCTCCCGTTTTCTGCCCTATTTGCTGCTGCTGCCGCAACTGGTGATCACGGCCATCTTCTTTCTGTGGCCAGCCGGTGAAGCCTTATGGTATTCGCTGCAAAGCATTGATCCTTTTGGCATCTCGAGCACCTTCGTTGGGCTGGCAAACTTTAAACGCCTGTTCAGCGACGAATACTATCTGGCCTCCTTCTGGACCACCATTGAGTTCAGTGCGCTGGTCACGATTTGCGGCATGACCTTCTCCCTGCTGCTGGCGGCGCTGGTCGATTACGTAATTCGCCTGCGCAAGCTCTACCAAACCTTGCTGCTGCTGCCGTACGCGGTCGCGCCAGTGGTGGCGGCGGTGTTGTGGATGTTCCTGTTTAATCCGGGCCTCGGTTTGTTTAGCCATCTGCTGAACCAAATGGGCTACAACTGGAACTACGCGCAAAACAGCGGTCAGGCGATGTTCCTGATTGTATTGGCGTCGATCTGGCAGCAAATGAGCTACAACTTCCTGTTTTTCTTCGCCGCGCTGCAGTCGATTCCCAAATCGCTGGTGGAAGCGGCGGCGATCGATGGCGCCGGTCCGGTGCGTCGCTTCTTCAATTTGTCCCTGCCGCTGATCACGCCGGTGAGCTTTTTCCTGCTGGTGGTCAATCTGGTGTACGCCTTCTTCGATACCTTCCCGGTGATCGATGCCGCCACCGGCGGCGGGCCGGTGCAGGCCACCACCACGCTGATCTACAAAATCTATCGCGAAGGCTTCACCGGGCTGGATCTCTCTTCCTCCGCCGCGCAATCGGTAGTGCTGATGCTGCTGGTGATTGGCCTGACTATCCTGCAATTCCGCTTTGTCGAGCGTAAGGTGCAATACCAATGATTGAGAATCGACGCGGGCTGGACATCTTCAGCCATACCTTGCTGGTGTTGGGCGTGCTGACCATTCTGTTCCCGCTCTACATCGCTTTTGTCGCGGCGACGCTGGATAACGAGGCGGTGTATCAGGTGCCGATGACGCTGCTGCCGGGCACGCATTTGTGGGAGAACATCTCGCGTATCTGGACGCACGGCGTGAATGGCAGCGGTCCGGCGTTTGGCATGATGATGCTCAACAGCCTGCTGATGGCGCTCGGCATCACCATCGGTAAAATCAGCGTCTCGATGCTCTCCGCCTTCGCGCTGGTGTGGTTCCGCTTCCCACTGCGCTCGCTGTTTTTCTGGCTGATTTTCATCACCTTAATGCTGCCGGTGGAAGTGCGCATTTTCCCGACGGTGGAAGTGATCTCGACGCTGAATATGCTCGACAGCTACAGCGGTTTAACGCTGCCGCTGATGGCGTCGGCTACCGCCACTTTCCTGTTCCGTCAGTTCTTTATGTCGCTGCCGGACGAGCTGATTGAAGCGGCGCGCATCGACGGTGCCAGCCCAATGCGTTTTTTCTGGGACATCGTGTTACCGCTGTCCAAAACCAATCTCGCCGCGCTGTTCGTGATCACCTTTATCTACGGCTGGAACCAATATCTGTGGCCGCTGCTGATCATCAACGATGCCAGCCTCAGCACCGCCGTCGCCGGAGTGAAAAGCATGATCAACAGCAGCGGCGGGCCGACGCAGTGGAATGAAGTGATGGCGGCAATGTTATTAACCCTGATTCCACCGGTGGTGGTGGTACTCGTGATGCAACGTGCGTTTGTGCGTGGCCTGGTAGAGAGTGATAAATAAATGGCAGGCGTGACCCTTCAGACCGTGACCAAATCGTATGACGGCAAAAATCAGATCATTCAGCCACTTAATATCACCATTAACGATGGCGAATTTATGGTGATGGTCGGCCCTTCCGGCTGCGGTAAATCGACGCTGCTGCGCATGGTGGCGGGCCTTGAGCGCGTTTCGTCGGGCGATATCTATATCGACGACAAACGCGTCACCAACATGGAACCGAAAGATCGCGGCATCGCCATGGTGTTCCAGAACTACGCGCTCTATCCGCATATGACGGTGGGCGAAAACATGGCGTATGGCCTGAAAATTCGCGGCATGGGCAAAGTGCAGATCGATCAACGCGTAATGGAAGCGGCACGCAGCCTCGAGCTGGATCATCTGCTGCATCGCCGTCCACGCGAGTTGTCGGGTGGACAGCGTCAGCGCGTGGCGATGGGGCGCGCTATCGTGCGTGAACCGGCGGTCTTCCTGTTTGATGAGCCGCTGTCGAATCTGGATGCGCGCCTGCGCGTACAGATGCGCCTTGAGCTGCAACAGCTGCATCGTCGCCTGAAAACCACCAGCATCTACGTGACGCACGATCAGGTGGAAGCGATGACGCTGGCGCAACGCGTAATGGTCATGAATAAAGGGGTAGTGGAGCAGGTGGGCACGCCGGTGGAAGTGTATGAGCGTCCGGCCAGCCAATTCGTGGCCTCGTTTATCGGCGCGCCCGCCATGAATTTGCTGCCGGGACAAATCAGCAGTGATGGCACGCGTTTCACGCTGGATGCGCTCAACAGCTTGCTGCTGGGTGAAAGCAAAGCCAAATGGGCCAATCGTCCGCTGACGCTCGGCATTCGTCCCGAGCACATCAAGCTCAGCAGCCGCGACGCGGGCGGCATTCCGCTGGTGGTGGAGACGCTGGAGATGCTCGGCGCGGATAATCTGGCGCACGGCCGCATCGGTAATGCGCGCATGGTGGTGCGTTTGCCGCACAGCGAGCGCCCGCAGGCGGGCAGCACCTTGTGGCTGCATCTGCCGTCAGATGCGTTACACTTCTTCGATTCAACCTATGGAAAGCGTCTGGAATGAGTCAACACAACTGGCCTTATCCGCACATTGTCGCGCATCGCGGCGGCGGCAAACTGGCCCCGGAAAATACCCTCGCGGCGATTGATGTCGGTGCGCAGCACGGTCACACCATGATCGAGTTTGATGCCAAGCTATCGGAAGATAAGCAGATTTTCCTGCTGCACGACGACACGCTGGATCGCACCAGCAACGGTTGGGGCGTGGCGGGCGCGCTGTCGTGGCATAAGCTGTCACAGCTGGATGCCGGCGGCTGGTTTAGCCGCGATTACGAAGGCGAACCGCTGGCGCTGCTGAGTGAAGTGGCCGAGCGTTGTCGCCAGCGTCAGATGATGGCGAATATCGAGATCAAACCCACCACTGGGCAGGATGTGGAAACCGGCCGCAATGTGGCGCTGGCCGCACGCGAACTGTGGCAAGGACAAACCGCGCCGCTGCTCTCCTCGTTCTCTTACGCCGCGCTGGAAGCGGCAATGGAAGCGGCGCCGGAACTGCCGCGCGGTTTGCTGTTGGATGAGTGGCACGACGATTGGCAGGCGCTAACTTCGCGTCTGGATTGCGTGTCGATCCATCTGAACCACAAATTACTCGATGCCGAACGCACCGCGCAGCTAAAAGCAGCCGGTCTGCATATTCTGGTGTATACCGTGAATCAGCCCGCGCGGGCGCGCGAGCTGTTAGATTGGGGCGTCGATGCTATCTGCACCGACCGCATCGATATTATCGGGCCCGATTTCCGCTAGTTCTGCTGTTGATTCTGGCCCGGCTGCGACTGAATCACCCGCTGCTGGGCGCTATCCCGCTGTTCCTGCACCTTGCGCTGTACATCCTGACTTTGCTGTTGCTGACTCTGCTGCAACTTGAGCTTCTGCTGTTGCTGCTGACTCTGCATTTGCGACTGCATCCGTTGCTGGCTCGGGTTATAGCCGGGTTTGTTCGGGTCGTTGGTGCTGTTCAACGTATTTGCCATGCTGCTTAACGGCAGCAATGCTGCGATCACAATTAGCCATTTGTTCATGGTCTTCCTCCATTCATGCAGCCTGCTGTGTGCTGATGCTGCCAAGGTGGCAACACGCGCTGCAGTCATAAGTTTATGCGATATCACAAACCTATGATCCAGGAGTGCGCCGAATTTAGCTTACTGCTACGCTTTTTACCGTGTTTGCAAACACTTGCATCAATAAATAACAAATGGATACCCAAAATAATTCAAGGCGCAGGAAGGCGGCAAACGAGAGAGTCCCGATGAGCTTACATAAGTAAGTGATTCGGGTGAACGAGAGCAGCCAACGCATCTGCACCTTGAAGTATGAAGGGTATAAATAACTTTAAAAGGATGGTGGCAGATGAGGATACAGGGCAACGTGCGGCAGTTCGGCTGGGCATTATTGATGAGTTTTACCGTGGTGCAGGGTGCACAAGCCGCGCCCGCCAACGCGCCGCCGGTTTCGTATGGCGTTGATAGCGATACCTTTCACCCGGTAAAAGCCAAACATGGCATGGTGGCATCGGTGGACGCGATGGCGACAGAAGTTGGCGTCGATATTCTCAAGCAGGGCGGTAATGCTGTGGATGCAGCCGTTGCGGTCGGTTTCGCGCTGGCGGTGACGCATCCGCAGGCCGGTAACCTCGGCGGCGGGGGCTTTATGCTGCTGCGTACCGCATCCGGACGTACCACCGCTATCGACTTCCGCGAAATGGCACCGGCGCGCGCATCACGCGATATGTTCCTCGACAAGCAGGGCAACGCTGATAGTAAGTTGTCACTCACTTCTCACTTAGCCTCAGGCACGCCGGGCACCGTTGCCGGTTTTGCGCTGGCGGCACAGAAGTACGGTACCTTGCCGCTGAGCAAATTACTGGCGCCCGCCATTAAACTGGCGCGCGATGGCATCGTGGTGAACGATGCGCTGGCCGACGATCTCGCCACCTACGGCAAAGAGACGCTGATCAATCACGACAACAGCCGCGCGATTTTCTACAAAGCTGACGGTAAGCCGTACCAGAAGGGCGAACGCCTGGTGCAGAAAAACCTCGCACACAGCCTGCAGCTTATTGCGCAGCAAGGTCCGGATGCGTTCTATAAGGGCAAGATCGCTGATGAAATTGCCGGTGAAATGGCGCAGCACGGCGGCCTGATCGGCAAGCCGGATCTGGCGGCTTATCGCGCGGTTGAACGCAAACCGGTGAGCGGCACCTATCGCGGCTACGAAGTATTCTCCATGCCGCCGCCATCGTCCGGCGGGATTCACATCGTGCAGATCCTCAATATCCTGGAAAACTTCGACCTCGCGAAGTTTGGCTTTGGCAGCGCCGATGCCATGCAGGTGATGGCGGAAGCGGAAAAGTACGCGTATGCCGATCGCTCGGAATATCTTGGCGATCCTGACTTCGTCAAAGTGCCGCAGCAGGCGCTGACCAGCAAAGCCTACGCCAAAACCCTGGCGCAGCAGATTGACGTCAATAAAGCGCGTCCATCCAGCGAGATCAAACCGGGCAAACTGGCGCCGTATGAAAGCAATCAAACCACGCACTTCTCGGTGGTGGATAAAGATGGCAACGCGGTGGCAGTGACCTACACGCTGAATACCTATTTCGGTAGCGGCATTGTCGCCGGGCAAAGCGGCATTTTGATGAACAATGAAATGGATGATTTCTCGGCCAAACCGGGCACGCCCAACGTCTACGGCTTAGTTGGCGGTGAAGCGAATGCGGTGCAACCGGCCAAACGTCCGCTGTCATCGATGTCGCCAACGATTGTGGCTAAAGACGGTAAAACCTGGCTGGTGACCGGCAGCCCAGGCGGCAGCCGCATTATCACCACCGTGCTGCAAATGGTGGTGAACAGCATCGATTTTGGGATGAACGTTGCAGAAGCGACCAACGCACCGCGCTTCCATCATCAATGGTTGCCGGATCAGCTGCGCGTGGAGAAAGGCTTCAGTCCGGATACGCTGCGCCTGCTAGAAGCTAAAGGCCAGCATGTGAAAGTGATGCCGGCGATGGGCAGCACGCAAAGCATTATGATTGGGCCGGATGGCACGCGCTATGGCGCGTCGGATCCGCGCTCGGTGGATGATTTGAGCGCAGGTTATTAATCACTTGTAGGGTCGCCATTCATGGCGACCTGGTTTCCAGGTGCGCATTAATGCGCACTCTACAAGCAACTGGCGAATTCACATCAACCTTTCAAGCGCGCCATATAATGCGTATCCACCATTTCGCCGTCGCGCATTGCGTGTCGACGCGCGGTGCCTTCAATCTCAAAGCCAAACTGCTGATACAAGCCAAGCGCTTTATGATTATCGGCGAACACCGTCAGCTCAATGCGCGTCACCTGCAGCCAGTTGTCGCACAAATCGATCATCGCTGACATCAGCGCTTTACCGACGCCGCGCCGATGAAAGGCAGAATCGACGCCCATGCCAAACGTCGCCGCATGGCGACGGCGCGCCACTGACAGCACTTCAAGGGTGAGTTGCCCGGCAATCTGATCGTCAATACACGCCACTAGCATCTGCACACCCGGCCGCAGATTGCTGAGGCGTTCCTGCCACAGCGTCGGGGATTGAAACGGCAGATGCAGCGTGCTGGCCTGCGGTTCAGGCTGGCTGTACATGCGCGTTAAAGCGGCGGCATCTTCGGGAATGGCGTGACGAATGACGATCTGACTCATAGAGCGCTCCTTGTGCAAAATGGAATAAATCCCCTGTAACATCAAGGAATTCACGCGCTTCGTCAACGCAAAATAATCCGCAAAAATACTTTACAGACGCGAATGATAATGATTATTATTGTCATGCGGGCTCGGAAACGTCTCCTGACAACCGGGTAAGCACGACATTGCTCACATTGCTTCCAGGTATTATTTAGCCAGCTCGGGTGCTGGCTTTTTTTTGCCTTTTACATTGTGTACCAGGTTGCTGCACCGGGCCCGACCGGCAGGTTGAAGACAAACACCCACAGTACAAACAGCAGCGTCCAGCCAATCATAAACACCACCGAATACGGCAACATCATCGCCACCAGCGTACCGATGCCCATATCGCGACGATAACGTGCCGCCACCGCCATAATCAGGCCGAAGTAACTCATCATTGGCGTAATTACGTTGGTTACCGAATCTCCAATGCGATAAGCCGCCTGAGTCACTTCCGGCGCAAAGCCGACCAGCATCAGCATCGGTACGAAAATCGGTGCGGTCACCGCCCATTGCGCCGAGGCGGAGCCAATCATTAGGTTGATAAAGCCGCAGATCATGATGAAACAGACAAACAGCAGCGGCGCGCCCATATCCAGTGATGCCAGCAAATTGGCGCCTTTCACCGCCACCACGGTGCCGAAGTTGCTCCAGTTAAAGAACGCCACGAACTGCGCGGCAAAGAACACCAGTACGATATACATGCCCATGCTGCTCATGCTGGCAGACATGGCATTGATCACGTCGCGATCGTTGCGCATATTGCCAATCATGCGGCCATAAACCATGCCGGGGATGGCGAAGAAAACAAAGATAAACACCACAATGCCTTTCAGGAACGGCGAGCCCGCCAGCGTGCCGGTTTTCGGGTTGAGCAACACCCCATAGCCTGGAATTACGGTCAGAATCAGCAGCAGCGTAACACCGAGAACCGCCCAGCCTGCGCCTTTCAGCGCGCGACGTTCTTCTGCCGATAGCGCGCCCATATCGCCACGCACCGCCTCGCCTTCGCCGTCGTGATATTTGCCAAGCTTAGGTTCGACGATGCTGTTGGTAATCCAGGTGCCAAGAATGGAGATCACGAAGGTACTGACAAACATGAAGTACCAGTTCACTTCCGGGCCAACATGGTAGTTAGGATCGATAATCTGTGCGGCGCTTTGGGTGATGCCAGACAGCAGCGGATCAATGGTGCCGAGCAGCAAGTTGGCGCTGTAGCCGCCGGAAACGCCAGCAAAGGCCGCTGCCAGACCCGCCAGAGGATGACGTCCCAATGAGTGGAAAATCATCGCAGCTAGCGGAATCAGCACCACATAGCCCAGTTCAGACGCAGTGTTTGAGATGATGCCGGCGAAGACGATGGTGAAGGTGATGAGCTTTTTCGGTGCGTTGAACACCAGCGCACGCATCGCCGCTGAGAGCAGCCCTGAATGCTCGGCAATCCCCACGCCGAGCAGCGCAACCAGCACGGTGCCGAGCGGCGCAAAACCGGTGAAGTTGGTGACCAGATGGCTGACGATGCGCTGCAAGCCTTCGGCACTCATCAGGCTAACCACGTGAATCACACCATCTGGTGCGCGGCCCGCCGCACCTACCGGGCGCGGATCGATCACGCTGACGCCGAAGGCGGCGGCAATCGCGGAGGCGACGATGATGAACAATGCAAACAACGCGAAGAGCGTAATCGGATGCGGTAATAAGTTTCCTAGCCACTCAACGGTATTGAGAAAACGCTCAATTGGGCGTTTGGCTGGTGTAGAGGAATGGTCCGTCATAATGGTCCTTTTTTCGTCATTTAGTCTACTGTGCAGGACTGCCGATGCTCTTTGTTCCTTCTCTGATTGGCTACAAGACCATTCTCGTTAGTTCTGCCTGAGGAGGGGGCCCGCAAAACCTGCACCTGACAAAAAAATGATAAACTCGGTTTATCTCTGATCTCAGGCGCATAAGATGAAGAAGAAAAGACCGGTATTACAGGACGTTGCCGATCGCGTCGGCATCACAAAAATGACCGTCAGCCGCTACCTGCGCAACCCAGATCAGGTCTCGGTAGCGCTGCGCGATAAGATTGCCGTGGCGCTGGATGAGCTCGGTTACATCCCCAATCGCGCACCCGACATGCTCTCCAACGCCACCAGCCGCGCCATCGGCGTGCTGCTGCCTTCGCTGACTAACCAGGTTTTCGCCGACGTCTTGCGCGGGATCGAAGCCGTCACCGACGAAGCGGGTTATCAAACGCTGGTGGCGCACTTTGGCTATAACGCGCAGAAAGAGGAGTTGCAGCTGCGATCGCTGCTCGGCTGGAACATTGATGGCGTAATCCTCACCGAGCGTACCCATACGCCAGGCACGCTGCGCATGCTGGAAGTGGCGGGCATTCCAGTGATTGAGATGATGGATTCGGTAACGCCGTGCCTCGATATGGCGGTGGGCTTCGATAACGTCGAAGCCGCGCGGCAGATGACGCATGCTATTCTGAAAAAAGGCCATCGCCACACCGTCTATCTCGGCGCGCGCCTTGATGAACGTACCTTGCAGAAGCAGCAGGGCTACGAAAAAGCGATGCGCGAAGCGGGGCTCACGCCACACAGCGTGATGATGGAGGATGCCTCTTCGTTCAGCGCCGGCGCGCAACTGCTGTGTGAAGCGCAAAAGCGTTATCCCGAAACCGACAGCCTATTTTGTACCAACGATGACCTGGCGGTGGGCGCGATGTTTGAGTGTCAGCGTCAGGGATTGCGTGTGCCGGAGCAGATGGCAATTGCTGGTTTTCACGGGCACGACATCACGCAAGTGGTCAATCCGCGCCTGGCCACGGTGTTAACGCCGCGCGAGCGTATGGGACGGGAATCGGCAGCGATGCTGCTGGCGCGGATTGGTGGCGATCGCACGATGACGCAACCGCTGGATGTTGGATTTGAAATCTCCGAAGGTGACAGCATCTGATTTTGGCGATTTTTTGAGTCAGTTCACACTTTCGTGCTTTTCCGCCTGAGAAGGGTTGCCAGCCTTTAAGTGGGCTCTGACAATGGCAACTCGATTTGTTATCGGTAACATTGGGCAGAATTCACTGCCGGAGCGCAAAACAATGACTACGCCATCTCCATCACACCACGTCTTTATCCTGATGGGCGTTTCCGGCAGCGGAAAATCTGCCGTCGCCAATCAGGTCTCTCACCAGTTAAACACCGCGTTCCTCGATGGGGATTTCCTCCATCCGCGCAGCAACATCATGAAAATGGCCGATGGTCATCCGCTGGATGATACAGATCGCCAGCCGTGGCTGCAGGCGCTGAATGATGCGGCATTTGCCATGCAGCGTACCCAAGAGATCTCCATCATCGTCTGTTCGGCGCTGAAAAAGTCCTATCGCGACATTCTGCGTCAGGGCAACGAGAACCTGAAATTTATCTATCTGCAGGGCGACTTCGAAACCATCGAATCCCGCCTGAAAGCGCGTAAAGGCCACTTCTTCAAACCGCAGATGCTGGTGACGCAGTTCGCCACGCTGCAGGAACCCGGCGCGGATGAGCCCGATGTACTGGTGGTTGATATCAATCATTCACTGGATGAGGTAGTTGCGGCCACGGTTGCGACCATTGAGGGTGCAATCAATAAGGGTTAGTCATGAGTACCGCAACGTTAGTGTTAACCGCAGCAGGCTCTGTCCTGCTGCTGCTGTTTTTGGTGATGAAAGCGCGTATGCACGCCTTTGTTGCCCTGATGTTAGTCTCCATTGGTGCCGGTCTGTTCTCCGGCATGCCGCTCGATAAAATCGCTGAAACCATGGAAAAAGGCATGGGCGGAACGCTCGGCTTTCTCGCCATTGTGGTGGCGTTGGGCGCGATGTTCGGCAAAATCCTGCATGAAACCGGCGCAGTTGATCAGATCGCCATCCGCATGTTGAAAACCTTTGGTGAAAGCCGCGCACACTATGCGATGGGCGTCGCCGGATTGATCTGTGCATTGCCGCTGTTCTTTGAAGTGGCGGTAGTGTTGCTGATCAGCATTGCGTTCGCCGTAGCGCGTCGTACTAAAGGCAATTTGGTTAAGCTGGTGATCCCGCTGTTTGCCGGCGTTGCGGCTTCTGCCGCGTTTCTGTTGCCGGGACCGGCACCGATGCTGCTGGCTGCGCAGATGCACGCCGATTTTGGCTGGATGATTCTGCTGGGCCTGTGCGCGGCGATTCCGGGCATGCTGATTGCAGGTCCGCTGTTTGGCAGCTTTATCGCGCGTCACGTTAGTTTTAGCGCGCCACCGGAAGATCATCAGCCGGAAGTGGAAGAGGGCAAACTGCCGTCGTTTGGCTTCAGCCTGGCGTTGATTCTGTTCCCGCTGCTGCTGGTGGGCCTGAAAACCATCGGCGCACGCTTCACTACGCCGGGTTCCCATCTGTATGAGTGGCTGGAGTTTATCGGCCATCCGTTCACCGCGATTTTGCTGGCCTGTCTGGTGGCGATTTATGGCCTGGCTTATCGTCAGGGCATGGATAAAGAGAAGGTGATGCAGGTGTGCGGCAGCGCGCTGCAACCGGCGGGCATTATTCTGCTGGTGATTGGTGCGGGCGGCGTGTTTAAGCAGGTGCTGGTGGATTCGGGCGTTGGCCCGGTTTTAGGGCATGCGTTGACCGGCGCAGGTATGCCGATTGCGCTGGCGTGCTTCATCCTTTCTGGCGCAATTCGCGTGATTCAGGGTTCGGCCACCGTGGCCTGTTTAACTACCGTTGGTTTAGTGATGCCGGTGATTGAACCGCTGCACTACAGCGGCGCGCAGCTGGCTGCGCTGTCGATCTGTATCGGCGGCGGCTCGATCATTATCAGTCACGTGAATGATGCCGGTTTCTGGCTGTTTGGTCGCTTTACCGGCGCCACCGAAGCCGAAACGTTGAAGACATGGACGCTGATGGAAACCATTCTGGGCACCACCGGCGCGATTGTTGGCATGATTGCGTTTAGTTTGTTGTCGTAAATTTGGTGTGGTCGCCATCAATGGCGACCCTACGAAACGACATTTAATCCTCTTCCCGCTCGTCATCCGGCTGATCTAAAACCGTGTACGCCACGGCGCAGAACAGCGAATTCAAACGCTTCATATCGCCCAGTAAACCCAGATGCAGCGAGCTGGTTTCGATGCTTTGCACATTCTGCAGATGCAAACGCTCAACGTGCGCGTGCGAAAAACGGCGAATCAGGATGCGGAAGCGATGCTTAGAGCGGCGCAGGCGCTTGGCGCTAGTGACATCGTGCGACAGAAACACTGACAAACTCAGGCGCAGGTTATACAGCACCTGCTCCTGCAAGGTTTGCAACTCCTCTAATCCCTCCGCAGAGAAGGCGCGGCGCGCGGTCAGCGACTTATCCGCTACGTCGGCACACATGCGTTCGATAATGTCGCCCGCCTGTTCCAGGTTGAGCGCCATCTCAATGATCTCCGCCCAGCGGCGTGAATCATCCTCCGGCAAGTCCTCTTTCGGCATACGCGCCAGATAGAGTTTGATCGCGGTGTAGAGCACATCCACATCATCATCCAGCCGCCGCACCGCGCGCTCTTCGCGCAGGTCGCCGTGCACCACTTTATTGAATGACTCAATCATCTGCTCGACCACATCGCCGATGCGCAGCGTTTCACGCGAAGCATTAGCCAGCGCTAACGCGGGCGTATCCAGTGCGCTGCTGTCGAGGTGTTTGGGTTTCAGATGCGTTTCGTTTTCAGGATCATCGGCGATCATACGGCGGCACAGGCGCGCCATCGGATCGGCAAACGGCACCATGACCAAGCAGCGGATCAGGTTGTAGAAGACGTGGAAGAAGATGACCAGCTCTTCATCGTTGACCGGCATTTTATCCAGCACGTCGGCTACCACATTGACGAACGGCAAAATGGCGATGCTGCCAATCAGCTTAAACAGCAGGCTACCGAGCGCGACGCGTTTGCCCGCCGCGTTGGAGCCGCTGGCGTTGATCATCGCCAGCAAGCCGCTGCCGAGGTTGGCACCAATCACCAGACAGAGTGCCACTTTGAAGGAGATCACGCCGGTGGCGGTCAGCGTGGCGGTAATCAGTACCGCCGCAAGGCTGGAGTAACTGATGATGGCGAACACCGCGCCAATCAGCGCATCGAGCATCACGTCGCCGGTCAGCGTTGAGAACAGCACCTGAACGCCCGCCGCCTGAGTGATGGGTTTGGCGGCCGCCACAATCAGCTGCAGCGCCAGCAGAATCAGTCCGAGCCCAATACTGGCGCGGCCCAGCTGCCCAACGCGCGTTTGCTTGCGGCTGAGGAAGAACACCACGCCAAAGAAGATAAACAGCGGCGACAGCCACGACAAATCAAAAGTCAGGATGCGCGCCATGATCGCGGTCCCGACATCCGCGCCCAGCACCACCACCAGCGCGGGCGTCAGGCTCACCAGATTCTGCGCAACAAAGGAGGTAACCAACAGCGTGGTGGCGTTACTGCTTTGTACTAGCGCTGTCACGCCGATGCCGGCAAGAAACGCCATCGGTTTTTTTTCGACGCTGCGGCTGAGTACGCGACGCAGATCGGCACCGTAAACGCGCATGATGCCGGTTCGCACAATGTGTGTGCCCCACACCAGCAGCGCAACGGCGGAGAGTAGATTAAGCAGAGTTAACACGTATAGAGGCTCCTCATCCGTCAGGCTCAAATCACACCGATTGCCAGCCTGACGGTGAGCACAACCGGTAAAACCTTCGCCGCGTTGTGTCGCCTTTTTTCGTTTAAATTAAGCAACCTGGCGCAACGTCGACATCTCTAACTGTAGCCCAATCTGCATGCCTGCGGGGTGCAAATCTGCTGCGCTGCGGTTTAACACATCAACAGACAGCTCGATATTTTGTGCTGCTACGCGGTAGCGAATCACGTTGCCAAGCAAGCTGTGGCTGAGGATGGTGGCGGGAATGCCAGCCTGCGATGCGCACAGCTGGATCGACTCCGGGCGAATCGCTACCTGGCCGCTGTAAGGTTGTCCGGTCAGCTGCGTTGCCTGTTCCGCGCTCAGCAGGTTGTAGTTGCCAATAAAGCCAGCGGCAAACAGATCGGCCGGTTGGGTATAGAGCATTTCCGCGTTGCCGTTCTGCACGATCTTGCCCCGATTCATCAACACGATGCGATCGGACATGGTCAGCGCCTCTTCCTGATCGTGGGTGACAAACAAGGTGGTGAGTTTCAGCTCGCGCTGAATATTGCGGATCTGTTCGCGCAGATGGCGACGAATGCGCGCATCCAGCGCCGACAGCGGTTCATCCAGCAGCAGCAAGCGTGGACGCGTCACCAGCGAACGCGCCAGCGCCACGCGCTGACACTGTCCGCCAGAGAGCTGATGCGGATAACGCCGCGCGAACTCGGTGAGTTCCACCAGCGCCAGCACCTCCATCACGCGCTTTTGAATCTCGCCGCTCGCCAGTTTCTGCATCTTCAGGCCAAACGCCACATTCTTCTCAACCGTCATGTTGGGGAACAGCGCGTAACTCTGAAATACCATGCCGATGGTGCGCTTCTGCGGCGGCAGCGGCACGATATCCTGACCTTGCAGCAATACTTTGCCGCTATCCACTTCGGTCAATCCGGCGATGCAGCGCAGCAGCGTGGATTTGCCGCAGCCGCTAGGACCGAGCAGCGTGACAAATTCGCCTTCTTCGGCGCTGAAATCGATATTTTCAAAAATGGCGGTTGGGCCGTAGCTTTTATTCAGCTGGGTGACGCTCAAATAACTCATGGTCAGCCTCGTTCAGGATTGAGGGCATTCGCCAGCCAGGTGACCAGCAGGACGACGGCAAAATAGGAGATCACCAGCGCGCTGGTGAAGTGGCCGCTGCCGTTGCGCATGTTAAACAGATACACCTGCAAGGTTTCATAGCGGGTGCCGACCAGCATATTGGCGAAGACAAACTCGCCAATCAGGAAGGAGAAGGAGAGCAGCACCGCGATAAACACGCCTTTGCGCAGGTTCGGCAGCACCACAAACAGCGCCGCTTGCCAGGTGCTGGCGCCGAGCAGCTGGGCGGCATCAATCAACTCTTTCAGGTTGATGGCCTGCATATTGTTGGAGATGGCGCGATAGATAAACGGCAAGGCGATGGTGAAGTAGCAGCCGATCAAAATCCACGGTGTGCCGGTGAGCATCAGCGGCGACGACGAATAGAGCTGCAGCAGGCCGACCGACGAAACCACCGGCGGCACGGCGAAGGGCATCAGGATCAGCACGTTCATCACCGCATCCAGCTTCGGATAGTAGTAAGCGATCACAAACATGGCAGGCAGCACCAGCACCAGCGAGAACAGCAGCGCACCGAAGCAAACCAGTAACGAATGACCGAGCGCGGTGAGGAAACGCGGATCGCTCCATAGCGCGCTGAGCCACTTCAGCGTAAAGCCCTGCGGCAGGATGGTATCGCTCCAGCTGGTGGAAATGCCGTACAGCAGCGTCGCCAGCAGCGGCGCGGCTAAAATGCCCAGCAGCAGCCAGACAATCAGGCGATGGTAAAATTTTTCCGCGCGCGACAAGGTTGGCTCCTCAGGAAGGTTTGGCGTTGAGATAGCTGCGGCGCACCAGATACTGCTGCACCACGGTAATCAACGCCATAATTAACACCAGCAGCATCGCCAGCGCGCCGCCGGTGTTGGGATCAAGCGAGATATCGCCGGATACCAGCGCAGCAATGCGCACCGGCACCACGTTAAAGTTGCCGGTGGTGAGCGCGTAAATGGTGGCGTACGCGCCGAGCGCATTGGCGAGCAGAATCACGAACGTCCCAAGCAGCGCCGGGAACAAAATCGGCAAACCGATGTGCCACCAATAGCGCCATCGGCCTGCACCCAGCAGCGCGGCGGACTCTTGCCAATCCTGACGCAGCCCATCAAATGCCGGATAGAGCAGCAAAATGCCGAGCGGGATTTGGAACCAGGTGTAAACCAGCACCATGCCGTCACGCGAGAACAGTTTGAAGCCCTCCAGCACGCCATAATGGCGCAGCAGCAGCGTCAGACAACCGTTCAGTCCGAGCAGAATGACAAAGGCAAACGCCAGCGGCACACCGGCAAAGTTGCTGGTCATGTTGGTAAATGACATCAAAAAGCGCTGAAAACGGCCGCTGCCGAGGCGATGTAGCGAGTATCCGGCAACCAGCGAGATCAGCAATCCGTAAATGCTCGACCAGATGGAGATGTCGAGCGACAGGCGAAACGCCTGCAAATAGAACGGCGAGGTGAGGATATCGCTGTAGTTGTCGAAGCCCCAACGCTCATTGATGTCGCTCCAGAAGCTGTTGATGGCAATCCACAGCAGCGGCGCGAGCTGGAATGCCACCCAGAACAGCGCAAACGGCAGCAGCAATAGCGCGGCGAGCGTTTTGCCTTTCATTACTGCGGCTCCGCCAGTAACGCGCGACATAGCGGTTTGTCATGTTCGACGCCGAGCAAGGTGCACACGATGCCGCACAGTTCGGTCTGCTGCGGCTGGAGATCCGGCTGCAGCGAGAAACCTTTACCAAACACGAACAGCGGCACCTGGGTCTCTTCCGGCAAAATGCCGCCGTGCGAGCGGTCATCGTTCATGCCGTGATCGGCGGTGACAATCACCTGATAGCCAGCCGCCAGCCAGTCCGGCATCCACTGCGACAGATAACCATCGGCCATGCGCGCGCGGTTGCGATATTGCGGCGATGACAAGCTGTGCTTGTGCCCGGCATCGTCAATGTTCATCGGGTGGATCAGCAGGAAGTCAGGATCGTGCCGCAAACGCAGGCTTTCTGCGTCTTCGAACAGGTGGGAATCCGGATAACCGTCGTCCCAGTAAAAGTGGCCGTACTGAATGGGCCGATCGGG
>NZ_DALYOQ010000006.1:56164-121212 GCF_031974595.1 Pantoea sp. CTOTU46764
GCGCGCCGCGTTGAACGGGGATTGGTTGTAGAGCTCACTCACCCAGTGATAGGCGGCCGCTGCAGTGGTGAGACCGGCAGCACGCGCGTAATGGAAGATGCTGCGCTGATTACTTAAGCGGCTGACGCCGTTATGAATTATGCCGCTGCGCACCGGTGGAATGCCGGTGAGAATGCATTCGTACAGCGGGCGCGACAGCGAAGGCAGTTCGCAGGTCAGCGTGTAATATTGGCCGTTGCCCTGCGCGCATTCGGCAAACAGATAGCCCATTGCGTGTTGCGCCACCTGATTACTCAGCCCATCCAACACCACCAGGATCGTTTTCATCCCTCGCTCCTTACTGCTTCATATTGATGATGACGTTCTCTTGCCACAGACGCGGCAGCATTTTCGAGGTTTTATCCCATGCGGCCTGGTCCTTGATTGGACGAGCATTTTTATACTCAGACTGCGGTAGCAGCTTGGCCTGCACGTCGGCTGGCAGTTTCAGGTGTTCGGCACGAATCGGACGTGCATAACCTTTCGCCAGGTTGATCTGACCTTCATCAGACAAGATGTATTCACGCGCCAGCTTGGCGGCATTCGGATGTTTGGCGTATTTGTTGATGATGGTGCTGTAGCCAGACGTCACGGAACCATCGGATGGAATCACCACTTCGTAGCGGTTTTTATCGATCTGATCGCGGTAGTTCAGACCGTTAAAGTCCCACACCACCGCCACCTGAATCTCGCCTTTCTCGATGTTGGCAATCACCGGATCGGTCACGCCAAGGCGGCCTTCTTTCGCCAGATCGCCGAAGAAGCTCAACGCCGGTTTCACATTCTTCTCGTCACCGCCCAACGCGTAGCTGGCTGCTAACACGCCGTTGGCCGCCTGAGCCGCAGTGCCGACGTCACCGATAGTGACCACATACTTACCTTTCTTCAGATCGGCCCAGCTATGCGGCACATCTTTCACCTGCTGCTTATCCACCAGAAATGCGATGGTGCCGGTATAGGCCAGCATCCAGTTGCCATCCTGATCTTTCGCCCAGCTTGGGATTTGATCCCAATGCGTTGGTTTATAGGGTTGCGCCACGCCTTTCGCCACGGCAATCGGACCGAAAGCCGCGCCCACATCACCGATATCGGCGCTGGCGTTCTCTTTCTCTGCATCAAATTTTGCCAGTTCCTGCGCAGAGGACATGTCGGTGTCGCTGTGCTTCAGACCATATTTGCTGTTGAGGTCACTCCAGGTATCTTTCCAGTTGGCCCAGCTATCGGGCATGCCGACGCTGTTAACCTGGCCTTCGGCGCGCGCGGCTTTTTCTAACGCGGCGAGGTCATTATCTGCGGCTTGCGCGGCAGGCAGCGCAAGCAGTACGGCACTGGCTACTACAGAGGCGATAAACGCTTTCATCTCGATTGCTCCCGGTATATGTTGTGGGACTTCTTGGTCTAGTCCAGCAAGAACCGAGCCAATGTAGCCCGAATAGATGAAGGTTTTATGACCATGGTGGTGAAACGGGGTGTGGCGCGACCATCCACATGCGGTTACAGCGCGCTAAAGCGTGGGTTGTTCTCTGTCACATTGTAGTCATCGAACTGTCATAGTGCAGATTTGCCCCAAAATGAGGCTGAAAAATGATGTCGAAAACGGCGGATGTGATTGCAGCAGGGCTGCGGGAACGCATTGAAAGCGGTGAATTTGCCAGCGGTCGTTTGCCCGCCGAACGCAGCTTAAGCGAACACTATTCCACCACGCGCATTACGTTGCGTGAGGCGCTGGGTTGGCTGGAAGCGCAGGGCATTATCTATCGTGAATTGCGTCGTGGCTGGTTTCTCGCACCGCCTCGGCTGGTCTACAACCCCTCTCATCACAGCCATTTTCACGCCATGGCCGCTGAGCAAGGCCGTATTGCCAGCACTGAAGTGCTGGAGGCGCGGGAAGTACCAGCACAATTGGCGATCGCGCGCCATCTGCAACTGCTGGAAGGCGATAAGGTTTACCGCATTCGCCGCCTGCGGCGTATTGACGGCCGCGCCGTGTTGTATGTCGAGCATTACCTCAATCCCGCCTTTTTTCCGGGATTGCTGGATGAAGACCTGACGCGCTCGCTGACCGATCTCTATGACCAGCGCTATGGCATTCGCTACGGCGGTGCGCGTTTTACCATGTTGCCGGGACCGCTGCCGGCGCGCGCCGCACCCGCGCTTAACGTGGCGAGTGGTACGCCCGGCTTGTTAATTACCCGCATCAACCGCGATCAGCACAAGCGCGTGATTGATTGCGACTGCGAGTTCTGGCGCTACGACGCGCTGTGCGTGGATGTCGAAGTATAAATATTGTGATTTTGATCACACTACAGCATGATAGCGCCAGTAAGTAATTGAGAGCGTGAGGCGCAAAAATGACAATAAAAACAGGGGTTGGGCAGTACATTTCCTTAGCACTGCAGTGGGTGCTGAACATTGGACTGATCATCCTGGCCATTATTCTGGTGGTGTTTCTCGGTAAAGAAACCATTCATCTGGCCAATGTGCTGTTTAGCACTGGCGAGCAGACCTCTTCCTATCTGCTGATTGAAGGCATCGTTATCTACTTCCTCTACTTCGAATTTATCGCGTTGATTGTGAAGTACTTTCAGTCGGGCTATCACTTCCCGCTGCGCTACTTTATCTATATCGGCATCACGGCGATCATTCGCCTGATCATCGTCGACCATAAAAATCCGTTTGATACGCTCTACTATTCAGCGGCGATTTTGATTCTGGTGGTGACGCTGTGGCTGGCCAACAGTAACCGCCTGAAGCGCGAGTAATAATATTGCGTGGCACAACCAGCAGTGCCACGCATTCTCCTCTGCGTTAAACTAGGGCAACTTTTTTTCCGGAGATGTCCTGATGTCGCATGACGCGCTGCGCCAGTTACGCGCACTGCACTGGCTGCCAGCCTCTTCCCCGCAGTTTTCTGCCCCGTTACTTGACTGGTTAATGGAAGAAGATTCCATGACGCGTCGCTTCGAGCAGCATTGTCAGCAAGTGACCGTAGAAGTGATCCGTGAAGCGTTTATAGGCGCCGATGAAATAACGGATGAGGCGGAATTTCTGCCCGCCGATCCGCGCTTCTGGCTGCGCGAAATTGTGCTGTGCGGTGATGGCGTACCCTGGCTGATTGGCCGCACCGTGGTGCCAGAAAGTACGCTGAACGGCCCCGAGCAGATGCTGCAACAGCTCGGTACGCGTCCGCTCGGTCGCTATCTGTTCTCATCATCTACCCTGAGCCGCGATTTTATCGATCCCGGTCAGGTTGGCGAGTTATGGGGACGCCGTTCTCGCCTGCGCTTGTCGGGCAAACCGCTACTGTTAACTGAACTGTTTTTACCGGCGTCGCCGCTCTATCGCGCGCTGGATCAAGGATAAACCACTGTGCAAAACACCTTACCCATGACCAAATGGCAGGCTTACTGCCGCCTGATGCGTATTGATAAACCCATCGGCACCGTGCTACTGCTATGGCCAACCCTGTGGGCATTGTGGCTCTCCGGCATGGCGATTCCACCGCTGCCGGTGCTGTTAGTGTTTGTGCTCGGCGTGATCGTGATGCGTGCTGCAGGCTGCGTCATCAATGACTACGCTGACCGCAAAATCGATGGTCACGTAAAGCGCACGGCGTCACGTCCGCTGGCCAGCGGCGCGGTATCTGAGAAAGAGGCTAAACTGCTTTTCGCCGGTCTCGGCTTGCTGGCGTTTATGCTGGTGCTGACCATGAACACCATGACCATTTTGCTGTCATTTGGCGGCCTGGCGCTGGCGTGGGTTTATCCGTTTATGAAGCGCTATACGCATCTGCCGCAGGTGGTGCTCGGCGCGGCATTTGGCTGGGCGATTCCCATGGGTTGGGCGGCAGTTAGTGAGTCCTTACCTTTGGTCTGCTGGCTGGTTTTCCTGGCGAATATCTGCTGGACGGTGGCCTATGACACGCAGTACGCAATGGTCGATCGTGATGACGATTTGAAGATTGGTGTGAAGTCGACGGCGATTCTGTTTGGTCGTTATGACAAACTGATTATCGGTTTATTGCAGCTGGCGACGCTTGGCCTAATGGCATTGGTGGGCATGATGCTCAATCTGAATGGCGCGTTTTACTGGTCACTGTTACTGGCAGCTGGCTTGTTTGTGCATCAGCAGAAGCTGATTGCCCAGCGCGAGCGTGATCCCTGCTTCCAGGCGTTTCTGAATAACAACTATGTGGGCATGGTGCTGTTTCTCGGCATTCTGCTCAGCACCGTGCCGTTCGCGGATTTGTTATAAACAAAAAAGGTGCACTGAAGCGTAATTTTGTTCAGTTAAGCGCAGAGCGACTTTCGTTCGCTTTGCGCTGAGGCAGTTGCAGCACCTTCGTGCGGCGACCGAGCAGAGAGCGCCTGGCCACGCCCTCTGCACTCCCGGGCCTTGCGCCAGCCCAGCTCGCCGCTGCGCGGTGCCTTCACTCGTTCACAATTCCTGACGGACCGGTGGCGATTCGCTCCTGCTCAGCGCCACCTCTCGCCGCATCCATGCGGCTCGCCCTGGAATCCCTCTCTCGTTCAGCGAGTTGGGATGTCGCCTCAACACCCGCGCTGCACCATCAAGGCATAATTTTGACTCGCCATCGCTACAAGTCTCGTAGGGTCGCCCTTCATGGCGACCGAGATGAGTCATCAGGCAGGAGGGATCGTGGGAGAATAGCGAGGACTTAGCAGGGCGCACCGAAGTGCGCCTTTGTGTTTTCATGTCGCCTACTAATCGTGGGTGACCGCGCTCTCAATCGTCAGACGGACATCGCTGGTGACCAGCTCCGCCAGCATCTGCCACATCATATGGCTGCGTTCTGCATCGGCATCGCCTTTGTCACTGATATAACCCTCATCACGCAGCGTAAGTACCAATGCAGTGAATACCGCTTTATCAAAGAACTCGGGTGCGTTGATACCGTGCAATACAGAAAGGCGTTGAGCCAGGGTGCGGCTCTCTTTCTCCAGCGTGCCACGGTTGATGGCCGGTTTCGCGCTGAGGATAGCGAAGGTAATCGCGAAGCGCTGAAGCGTCTCACGAATACCCGCCGCCAGCAGTTGCAGCGAACGGTGACGTGCCGGCGTCATTCTTAGTTGACCATCCTGCAAGGTGATCAGGCCCTGGCGCGCCATCTCTGCACAGAGTGCGTTAAGTAGTGCAGGCAACTCCGCCTTGTCCCAGCGTAAGAACAACTCGCTCTTTAGCATCGGATATACCAGGCTCATCTGACGCAGCAGCTCTGCTTCGCTGATTTCACGATGTTGCTGCACGATGGCGGCAATCAACGATGGCATCACTAACATGTGATGAATGTTGTTGCGATAGTAGGTCATCAGCACCGCCTGCTCGCGCGGCAGAATGATAATGTCGCCAATGCTGTCCTGCTCGGTCTCGAACTTGTTCATGCCCATCGCGTGATCGAGCAGCGCTTCGGCGCTCATATCGGGCACCGTGGCTTCTGGCGAATACGGCACGTTGCGCAGCAGTTGGGTGTAGCACTCTAACTGCTCAATCAGCTGTTCGCGGGTTAATGAACGCTGACGTGACGCCAGCAGCGCAGTCACGCACAGGTTCATGGCGTTGGCCGCACCGGCTTCGTTAATGCGCACCATCAGCTTCGCCGCAATGTCATTCACGGCAGGCGTCATCCACGCAGGGCGTTGCGGTTCGATAGGATCAATCGCATCACGCCATTCCGGCACGTTTTTGTTCAGGTAGTTCATCAACGGCAGCGGTTCGCCGAAGTTAACGTAGCCCTGACCAAGATTGCGCAGCTTACGCAAGCCGCGCACCATCTGCAGGAAGCTCTCTTTCTCTTTGGCCGCGCCACGCAGCTCTTTGGCATACGTGCCCACTTCCATCACGTGCTCGTAACCGATGTAGATCGGCACGAAGGTGATAGGACGACTGCCGCCGCGCAGCATCGCCTGCAGCGTCATCGACAGGGTGCCGGTTTTCGGATCCAGCAAACGGCCGGTACGCGAACGTCCGCCTTCCACAAAATATTCAACGGAGTAACCACGGCTAAACAGCTCGCCGAGATATTCACGGAAAACGGTGGAATAGAGTTTGTTGCCCTTAAAGGTACGACGAATAAAGAACGCGCCCAGGCGACGGAAAATCGGGCCGGCTGGCCAGAAGTTTAGGTTGATCCCCGCAGCAATGTGCGGCGGCACCAGGCCTTGATGATAAAGCACGTAGGAGAGCAGCAGATAATCCATGTGGCTGCGGTGGCAGGGCACATAGACAATCTCGTGACCATCCTGCGCCAGCTGACGCACGCGCTCACCGCCGTGTACGTTGATGCCCTGATACAGGCGGCTCCACAGCCAGCCCATCACGCGGTCAGTGACCTTAATCGCTTCGTAAGAGAAGTTCGCCGCCACTTCTTCCATCATTTCGATGGCGTTCTGCTGGGCTTTCTCATGCGAAATCTTTTTGCTGCGTGCTTCATCTTCTACCGCTTTTTCAATCGCTTTGGACTGTAAAAGCTTGTTGAAGAGATCCTGACGTGCAGGCAGACGCGGGCCGACCGCTGCCAGACGCTGGCGAGCAAAGTGAATGCGCGCTACGCGAGCCAGCTTCTGTGCAATCGACTTATCGGTACCGTGTTCGGTCGCCATCTGGCGTAGCGAAACGGTTTGCGAGAAGCGGACAAAGCTGTCGCGGCCATGCCACAAAATGGCGAAGAACTTCTGCACGCCATTCAGCACGCGCAGATGCGGCGTGGATTCACCGGATGTTTCACGTCCCGGCGCGCGACCAAACATCACCGCGACCGGCAGCATTTGCACGTCGAGTTGCGGGTTGCTGCGATGCAAATCCAGATAATCGTGGAACAACTTTACCGACTCGGGATTGGCCACGAAATAGGGAATCACGCGTGGGCCATCGTGAATAAACACGTGGCGCGGCAGCAGGGTGCCATCGATCTCCAGCGGAGCCAGCGGATCGGGCAGATCATGTTTCAGGCATTGAGCACGCAGCGTGAGCAGGTCAGCCTTTGAATCATAAGGCAAAACATACATCACCGGACGTGTTGGATCGATCCCGTGTTCAGAAACGGGATCGGTCGGAATGACCTTACTTTTTACCAAAATAGAGAGTGGTAAATTCAATAATTTGTAATAGAGTTTACGCCAACCTGACATAGACAACTTTAAGCCTCTTGTTAGCAAAGCGCGGCAAGCATACCAGAAAGCGCAGCGAAGGTCTGTGGCTCTGCCGCCTCAAACTGCCCACACATTGACGTCAAAATAGTTCAAGGGTTCCATAGACATGGCAAATAACGTCACCGGTTTAGTAAGAATAGTGAAAGCAGCCGGTTATTCCTGGCAGGGCCTGCGTGCTGCATGGCAGCATGAAGCTGCATTTCGGCAGGAAGCCGTTGCCGCGCTGGTGGCCATTCTCGTGGCGTGCTGGCTGGATGTAGATACCCTCTCCCGCATCTTGATGATTGGCTCGGTGGTGCTGGTTATCATCGTTGAAATCCTTAATAGCGCTATCGAGGCGGTGGTCGACCGCATCGGGCAGGAACAACATCCGCTCGCGGGCCGCGCCAAAGATATGGGATCGGCCGCCGTATTGCTGACTATCTTACTGGCTCTGTTCGTCTGGATCGCGCTGCTCTGGACGCATTTGAGATAGGGATTCCAGATTCATCAAACCGCTGATTTTTCCCTCTGTTACGGTTTTCATTTCGCGAATACCTGTATATACTCACAGCGACTGTATAAACAACCAGGGGGCGGGATGAAAGCGTTAACTGCACGGCAGCAACAGGTCTATGACCTGATTCGCGACCATATTAACCAGACGGGCATGCCGCCAACGCGTGCGGAAATTGCTGCGCAACTGGGTTTTCGCTCGCCCAATGCTGCTGAAGAGCATCTGAAAGCGCTGGCGCGTAAAGGCGTAATTGAAATTGTTTCCGGCGCATCGCGCGGGATTCGTTTACTAATGGAAGAAGAACCAAGCGAAGGGTTGCCGCTGATTGGTCGCGTCGCTGCCGGTGAACCCTTGCTGGCGCAGGAACATATTGAAGCCCACTATCAGGTGGATGCGAATCTGTTCAAACCGAGCGCCGATTTTTTGCTGCGCGTGAGCGGCATGTCGATGAAAGATATCGGCATTATGGATGGCGATCTGTTAGCCGTGCATAAAACGCAGGAAGTGCGTAACGGCCAGGTTGTCGTGGCGCGCATTGATGATGAAGTCACCGTGAAACGCTGGAAAAAGCAGGGCGCGATTGTCCATCTGCTGCCGGAAAACACCGATTTCCAGCCGATTGTCGTTGATACCCGTGAGCAGTCGCTAACCATTGAAGGTTTAGCTGTCGGGATTGTACGCAACGGCGAGTGGCTCTGATCAGTTTCTGATCCTCCCCAACTGCGGCGGTGCGAATTTGCGCTGACCGCAGTCTGCTGTTTTACTTCTCTGTGACTCTTTCTGCGGCTCACGCTGGCGCCATTACGCTGATTACCGCACACAACGGAATGGGCTGATGCAGCTGTTTTCCTCTTCAGATAAAACACTTTGGCGGCTAGCGCTGCCGATGATCCTGTCAAATATCACCGTCCCGTTACTGGGCGTGGTGGATACCGCCGTTATTGGTCATCTCGATAGCCCGATTTACCTCGGTGGCGTCGCCGTGGGCACAACAGCGACTAGCTTCATCTTTATGCTTCTGCTATTCCTGCGTATGAGCACCACCGGATTGACCTCTCAGGCATTTGGCGCCAATGACAAAACCGCGCTGGCGCGCGCCTTAACGCAACCGCTGCTGATTGCCCTGGTTTTTGGCGTGCTGTTTATGGTGCTGCGAACGCCGGTAAGCAGCCTGGCGGCAGCTTTAGTGGGCGGCAGCCCGGAAGTGCAGCAGCAGGCGCAAATATTTATTGAGATTCGCTGGCTGAGTGCCCCCGCAACCTTAGCCAATTTGGTGATTCTTGGCTGGCTGCTAGGCGTGCAGTATGCGCGGGCGCCGATGGTGCTGCTGATCATAGGCAATCTGGTGAATATCCTGCTTGATCTGCTGTTCGTCCTCAAACTGCATTGGGGTGTGGCTGGCGCGGCGGCGGCCACCGCGCTGGCAGAATATGTCACGCTGGGCGTGGGTTTGTGGATGGTGGCGCGCGTGCTGAAGATGCGCGGTATCCATTTTACTCTGCTTAAAAGCAGTTGGCGTGGCGATGCGGCGCGGCTATTCCGCCTCAATCGCGACATCATGCTGCGTTCTTTGATGCTGCAAATTTGCTTCGCGTCACTCACCATCCTTGGCGCGCGGATTGGCCCGGATGTGGTGGCGGTCAATGCGGTGCTGTTGATGTTTCTCACTTTTACCGCATACGCGCTGGATGGTTTTGCCTATGCGGTTGAAGCCTGTTCGGGTGAAGCGGTTGGGGCCAAAGATCGCAGTAGGCTGTTGCTGATTTGGCATGCGGCTTGTCGTCAGGCTTGCTTCGTTGCAGCAATCTTTGCGCTGATTTATGCGTTCACCGGTCCGCAGATTGTGGCGATGCTGACGTCACTGGAAGCGTTACGCGAGATGGCCGATCGCTATCTGATTTGGCAAGTGATTCTGCCGCTGATTGGCGTCTGGTGTTATTTGCTGGATGGCATGTTTATCGGCGCGACGCGCGGTCGTGAGATGCGCAACAGCATGGTGATAGCGGCAATCGGCTACGGTCTAGCGCTGCTCACATTGCCATGGCTCGGCAATCACGGTTTATGGCTGGCAGTGACGGTGTTCCTGGCGTTACGCGGACTGACGCTGTGGCTGATTTGGCGCGGTCACTGGCTGCGCAATAGCTGGTTCATCGCCTGAATAAGCGAAGCGTAAACTACAGATTAATCTGTATTTCTCTGCAAACTGCGAAGCGGCTACTACAATTACCTTATACGGCGCACATGAGTAGCGCGTTGTCTGGGTATATTGCCAGCTAAGCAGGCAATATATCTATCTCACTCAGGATGTAGTGGAGGATTATTATGAACAAAGACGAAGCGAGCGGAAACTGGAAGCAGTTTAAAGGTAAGTTTAAAGAAAAGTGGGGCAAGCTTACCGATGACGATATGACGGTGATCGAAGGTAAACGCGATCAGCTGGTCGGTAAAATCCAGGAACGCTACGGTTATGCAAAAGACCAGGCCGAACAAGAAGTTAAGGACTGGGAAAGCACCAATAAAGATTACCGCTGGTAATTGCCCCTGAGGAAGATGCTCCTACCCGCCAATCATTTAGCGTAGTGATTGGCCCGGCACAAGGACGTGCCTCTCTATTTTCTTACCCGTTTTTTTCCCTCAACCTGATGATCATGCTCGCAGCTTTCATGATGCGTGCAAGCCGCCACTTCTGCGCAGCTCTCACACAGGCCATGTGCCTCAATCACGGTATGACGCAAAGAAAATCCCGCCTGATCCGCTAACGCAGCAATGGTCTTTTCCACACCATGAGCGTGTTTTTCAGTCACTGCCGCACAACCGTCACACACCAACATCACTGAAGTATGTGCCGGCTCATCAAAATGATGACAAACCACATAACTGTTATTCGACTCAACGCGATGAATAAATCCCTGTTCCAGCAGGAAATCCAGCGCGCGATAAATGGTAGGCGGTTTAGCTTGCGGTTCACTGACACGCAGCTGATCCAGCAAATCGTAAGCGCTTATCGAACCATTCTGCTCTGCCATCAAGCGCAGTACTTCGGCGCGCTGAGTGGTGAGGCGCACGCCGCGATCAAGGCAAAGTGATTCAGCCTGGGTAAGAAGTTGTTCTGGCGTGAGGTTTGACATAAGCATTCTCCGGGTTGCAGGTGATGTTATTTTATCACACAAATTTTTACGCTGCTGTGATTGCTTATTTTCCTTAAACTCCTGCAGAAAACTCCCACCAATCAATCGATTATCCTTCCTGTTAACCCAACAACATTGTTGCAACCATTATGTCTGAAAAATCCGTCCAGCCAGACAGCGCAACGGCTACAAGGATTTTGCTTTGCAACTCACCGGGTTAGCGTATAAGGTTCAAAAGGTCTTAAGTAATTTCTGGTATCAATTTATTCACTGTTAATTTTTCTGCATATAAACACAGCAGAATGGTGTTTACGCATCCAATTCTGCGAATAGCAGTGCTATTTCCTTTTAATTCACAGCAATGAAGCGTTAGCCAGGGTTCAGAATGGCGGCTAACTAAACTTTCAGTCGGTGAGTGATTCAGCGACATTTCAAAGGTGATGGCAGGCTCATGGCGAAGACATTATTCAGGCACAAAAAAGTAGCTTATCTTGTTGGTTTGAATGCAGTATTTCTTTCTTCCTCAGCTCTGGCAGCAGGTACATGGTATGACGCGCGTAACGATGCGATGGGCGGTACCGGCGTAGCCTCTTCCACCTGGAGTTCCGCAGTGCTGGCTAACCCAGCATTGATGACCAAGGCGCAGCCTGAAGACAACGTTAGCATCATTCTTCCATCAGCCGGTGCACAGGTTACCGATAAAGACAAATTGATTGATCGCGTCGACGACATTACCGATACCGTTGATCGTTATCAGGATGAGCTTCGGGACTTTTCTCTCGAAGATTATTTAAATGGCTATCCAGAGGTGAAAGCTGCTGCGGGTGATATGGCTAACCAGCTCAGTCAGTTACGTGGTAATAAAGCCCATGCTACCGCAGGTGTAGCACTAGCCGTCACTGTTCCAAATGAAACCCTACCTTTTGCCTTTATAACTAAAGCGTACGGTACCGCATTGGTACGTGCCAATGTGGCAGACAGCGATATCACTTACCTTCGCGGCATTTCAGATGGCACTATTCCTCTGACGCCGGGCGCTGAAGATAACTTGCGCTCCAGCGCCAATGGGCTGGCGGCTTTGATCACCGATTATGGTGTGTCAGTTGCGCATGAGTTCTCGATTGCTGGCCATCCAGTTTCTGTCGGCGTGACGCCAAAGCTACAGAAAACCTGGCTGTATAACTACACCGCGAGTATCTACAACTACGACAAGAGCGACATTAACAGCAGCCGCTATCGCAGCAGCGATACCGGTTTTAACGTGGATGCTGGCGTTGCAACGGATTTCGGTGAGAACTGGACCTTAGGTGTGACTGGGCAAAACCTGATCTCGCGCGATATCGACACCAAAGAGGTGAACGGCTACCGCGATACTTACCAAATTCGTCCACTGGTTACGACCGGGCTTTCCTGGAATAGCGGGCCGTTCACGTTGGCCGGTGATGTTGATCTGACTGAAACTAAGCGCTTTAAATCGGAAGACAGCAGCCAATATGCTGGCGTAGGTGCGGAGTATCGTGTGCTGGATTGGCTGGCGCTGCGTGCCGGTTATCGTGCCGATCTGAAGTCGAACGATACTGACGTGTTCACCGCCGGTTTAGGTGTGTCACCGTTCAACAATACCGTTCATCTCGATCTGGCCGGTTCTGTGGGTAAAGACAACACCGTGGGTGCGATGCTGCAGCTCGGATTTAACTTCTAATTCCCTGTCTGATAACGGGCGGCTGTGCCGCCCGTTTTGCTGTGGTATGATTGCGCAGTTTCTCATCACTTAACTTACTGCGGATTCACTGCGTTTCATGACCGATACTTTCTCCTCGCAACGTTTTTCCATCGCCCCCATGCTCGACTGGACCGATCGCCACTGTCGTTATTTCCACCGTCAGCTGAGCGGCGACACGCTGCTGTACACCGAAATGGTGACGACCGGCGCGATCATTCACGGTAAAGGCGACTATCTGGCCTACAGCGAGGAAGAGCATCCGCTGGCGCTGCAGTTGGGGGGCAGCGATCCCGCCGCACTGGCGCAGTGCGCTAAGCTGGCAGAAGAGCGTGGCTACGATGAGATCAACCTCAACGTTGGTTGTCCGTCCGATCGCGTACAGAATGGTCGTTTTGGAGCCTGCCTGATGGGCGATGCGGCGCTGGTTGCCGACTGCATTAAAGCGATGCGCGATGTGGTAAGCATTCCAGTGACGGTGAAAACCCGTATTGGCATTGATGAGCAGGACAGCTACGAATTCCTGTGTGATTTTATTGGCACCGTGGCGCAACAGGGCGGCTGCGATACCTTTATTATCCACGCACGTAAAGCCTGGCTTTCCGGTTTGAGTCCAAAAGAGAATCGCGAGATCCCGCCGCTCGATTATCCACGCGTTTACCAATTGAAGCGCGACTTCCCGGCGCTGATCATGGCGATTAATGGCGGCATCAAAACCCTGGAAGAAGCTAAGCTGCATCTGCAGCATATGGATGGCGTGATGATGGGGCGCGAAGCCTATCAGAATCCGGGTATTCTGGCGCAGGTTGATCGCGAACTGTTTGGCCGCGATACGCCGCGCGTCGATCCGGTGGCGGTGGTGCGCTCAATGTATCCGTACATTGAAGCTGAATTATCCAAGGGCATGTATCTCGGCCATGTTACACGTCATATGCTTGGCCTGTTCCAGGGCATTCCCGGTGCGCGCCAGTGGCGTCGCTATTTAAGTGAAAACGCCCACAAACCCGGTGCCGATGTGCGTGTGTTGGAAGCGGCGTTAGCGCTGGTAGCGGATAAGATCCCGCAGGAAGTGATGTAATCATCGTCAGGCAAGACGGAGCGTTCCGGCTTTTATAGGGTGTGCATTCATGCGCACCTGAAAGCCAATAGGATGGTTTTTTCTACGCCACAAATTAGTTTTTTTCATCACCCTTTCAACATTTCACTCATCATTCTTTCTTAAAATTCAAGTGGTTAGCTATTATTATAAGTTGGCACGCATCTTGTAATGTTCCTGATGTTATTTACACAGGAGAGCCTTCGTGGAAATTCTATTTGTTATCGGCTTTTTTCTGATGCTGCTGTTCACCGGCGTTTCGCTGCTGGGCGTCATCGCGGCATTGGTGGTGGCGACCGCTTTGATGTTCTTTGGCGGATTGCTGGCAATTGTTATAAAAGTGTTGCCGTGGCTGGTGCTGGCAGTGGCTGTTGTATGGCTTTATCGCGCATTTACCACACCTTCAGGTGAGGCTAAATTGCGCAGGCTGAAAAGAAAAATCAGCGACTTAGATAGAAGGGATTGGCGCTAACTGCGGTGACGATCACAGACTCGGAAATTGCTTAGCATAATTCCGCATTTAAACATATTTTTTACTTATGTTTTCTGTCAGGATGATTGGCGTTGTTTCAAACGAATTCATCGCCGCTGTCCCTACACCAGCGCGAACTATAAAAAAGAAAGAAAAAGGGGCTTTCTACGGGAAGCCCCATTTGCATTTAGCGATCAGGGAATCAGCAGGCTGGAACCCTGAGTCGCGCGACTCTCCAGCACCTGATGCGCGCGCACTGCGTCACGCAAGGCAAATTTCTGCTGCTCTGGCACGTTAAGCTGAATTGCCCGGCTGGCGATCAATGAGAACAATTCATTGCTGGCGGCATCCAGTTCTGCACGATTGGTGATGTAGCCGAACAGCGAAGGGCGGGTAACGAACAGTGAGCCTTTCTTATTGAGAATGCCAAGATCAACGCCGGTTACCGGACCCGATGCATTACCAAAGCTGACCATTAATCCGTGGCGACGCAGGCTATCCAGCGAAGGTTCCCAGGTGTCTTTCCCCACCGAGTCATACACTACGGCCACTTTCTCACCGTTGGTCAATTCGTTGACGCGCTTCGCAATATCCTCTTCGCGATAGTTGATCGTCGCCCAGGCGCCGGCATCTTTGGCAATCTTCGCTTTCTCTGCAGAACCTACCGTGCCAATCAGATGTGCGCCGAGCGCTTTGGCCCATTGGCAGGCGATCAAACCCACGCCACCGGCTGCGGCATGGAACAGGAAGATTTCATCGGCTTTCACTTTATAGGTTTGGCGTAGCAGATACTGCACGGTTAACCCTTTAAGGAAAGAAGCCGCGCCTTGCTCAAAGGAGATGCTGTCCGGCAAGATCACCAGGCGATCTTCCGCCACATTGTGCACTTCGCTATACGCACCGAGCGCGGCCTGGCAATAGACCACGCGATCGCCCGCTTTAAAACGCGTCACCGCCGATCCGACACGCTTCACCACACCGGCTGCTTCGGTGCCCAAGCCGGAAGGGAAGCTGCTTTGCGGATACAAGCCGCTGCGCACATAGGTATCAATGTAGTTAATGCCAATCGCCTTGTTTTCCACCTGCACTTCGTGCTCGGCGGGATCGGCCAGTTCGAAATCGACCCATTGCAGCACATCTGGGCCGCCGTGTTGGTTGAACTGAATACGCTTTGCCATTCTGACTCCTGTGATTGTTCATCCTGGGACGTTATACTTGCGCGTCCCTTTCACGATCGGTAATGCATTCACTATGGCAGGAAATAAACCCACCAACAAATCGAACGAACCCCGCGATCGGCAGCTGGAAGGCTTGAAAATGCCGCCGCATTCCATAGAAGCGGAGCAGTCGGTGCTCGGTGGGTTGATGCTGGATAACCAGCGCTGGGACAACGTTTCGGAGCGTGTTGTCGCCAGTGATTTTTTCAACCGCTCGCACCGCATGATTTTCACGGAAATGCAGCGTTTGCTGGAAGCGGGCCAGCCGATCGATCTGATTACGCTCTCTGAATCGCTGGAAACACTGGGCGAATTAGAGATGGCCGGCGGCTTCGCCTATCTGGCCGAGCTGGCAAAAAATACGCCAAGTGCGGCGAACATCGGTGCTTATGCGGATATCGTGCGTGAACGTGCGGTGGTGCGTGAGATGATCTCGGTGGCGAACCAAATCGCCGATGCCGGTTACGATCCGCAAGGACGCAGCAGTGAAGATCTGCTCGACTTCGCCGAATCCAACGTTTTCAAAATTGCTGAACAGCGCGCCAACAAAGATCAGGGCCCGCAGAACATCGAGCAGATCCTCGAAGCCACGGTTTCGCGTATTGAGTCGTTGGTCTCAACGCCGCACGATGGCGTGACCGGCGTCGATACCGGCTATCAGGATTTGAACAAAAAAACCGCCGGTTTGCAGGGCTCGGATCTGATTATCGTGGCGGCGCGTCCTTCGATGGGTAAAACCACCTTCGCCATGAATTTGTGCGAAAACGCCGCGATGTTGCAGGACAAGCCGGTGCTGATTTTCAGTCTGGAGATGCCCAGCGAACAGCTGATGATGCGTATGCTGGCATCACTGTCGCGTGTGGATCAGACGCGTATTCGTACCGGTCAGCTGGAAGATGAAGATTGGGCGCGTATTTCCGCCACCATGGGGATTTTGCTCGAGAAGAAGAACATGTTTATCGATGACTCTTCTGGCCTGACGCCAACCGAAGTGCGCTCACGCGCGCGCCGTATTTTCCGCGAAAACGGCGGGTTGAGCCTGATCATGATCGACTACCTGCAGCTGATGCGCGTGCCTGCACTGTCGGATAACCGTACGCTGGAGATCGCCGAGATCTCGCGCTCGCTCAAAGCGCTGGCGAAAGAGCTGAATGTGCCGGTGGTGGCGCTGTCGCAGCTGAACCGCTCACTGGAACAACGCGCGGATAAGCGTCCAGTGAACTCGGATCTGCGTGAATCAGGCTCGATCGAGCAGGATGCCGACTTGATCATGTTCATCTATCGCGACGAGGTGTATCACGAAAACAGCGATCTTAAAGGCATCGCCGAGATCATCCTCGGTAAGCAGCGTAACGGCCCGATCGGTACGGTGCGTTTGACCTTTAATGGCCAATGGTCGCGCTTTGATAACTACGCTGGCCCGCAATACGACGACGAATAACCCTTTTAACCCGGATGCATGCACGTTTTGTGCATGCATTTCACGTCATCAGAAAATAGTGTTGGACAACCCCGGCTTCAATCAGGTTATCTGTAGCAAAGCGCCCCTTATTTCGCTGTGGAAACAGAATGACTCAGGTAGACGATCACGACCTTAAGATATTGACATTATTACAATCTAACGGACGCCTCACCAACCAGGAACTCAGTGATTTAGTCGGACTTTCGGCATCGCAATGTTCACGCCGCCGCATCAATCTTGAGCAGGCCAATCTCATTCTCGGCTATCACGCGCGGCTCTCGCCCGACGCGGTGGGCCTTGGCATGGTGGGATTGATTGAAGTGCGATTGAAAAACCATACGCCGGATTACGAAGAGAGTTTCCATCGCATGGTGGAAGAAGAAGCCGCCATCGTCGATGCCTTTAAAACCACTGGCGATGCCGACTATCTGCTGAAAGTAGCGGTGGCCGATCTGGCGTCATTGAGCGCACTAATCAGCCAGTTAGTGGCTGGTCATCAAAGCGTGGCGCACGTGAAAACGTCCGTGGTATTGAGCCGTTTAAAAGAGAACGGTTTGATGATAATCCCGCAGCACAAAACGCGCCAAAAAAGTGCGTGATGTGCTAATCTGGTGCAATTATTGCCTTAATAATGCAAAAAACGCGCACCGGAAAACAAATTTGTGCATGGGTTGATGGTTTGAGTCTCAATTGATGCACAAAAACCTGCAATAAAGCGCCTTAGTTATCAATTGGATAATCGCTGGCACCCATCGGCGGCTCGCATACGTCGCCGATGTGGTGCGTTTTTTGCATTTGAACCGCATCATTTGCAATGAGATTAATCCATGGATAACGTTGTTCAACCCACCAAAGTTCCCCATTCGCTGATTGAAGATGCGCTGGCGATCGTCCTCGGCACGCTGATGGTCTCTTTCGGCGTCATCATGCTGAAACAGGCTGGCGCACTGACCGGCAGTTCGGCGGGTATTGCCTTCTTAATCAGCTATTTGTCGCCGCTCTCTTTTGGTAGCGCCTTCTTCCTGATCAACCTGCCATTTTACTGGCTGGCCGTGCGACGCATGGGCTGGGAATTTACCCTGAAAACCTTCTGCGCGGTTGGCCTGGTGTCGCTGTTTACCCATTTACATCCGCTGTTTGTGCATTTTTCTGCGCTAAATCCGTTTTATGCGACACTGTTCGGTAACGTGGTGATGGGCATTGGGTTTATAGTGTTGTTCCGTCATAAAGCCAGCCTCGGTGGCATCAATATTTTGGCGCTCTGGCTGCAGGACCGCATCGGTCTGCGTGCCGGAAAACTGCAAATGGCGGTTGATACCTGCGTGGTATTAGCGTCACTGTTTGTGGTGTCGTTACCGATGCTGTTTGCTTCCATCGCGGGCGCGGTGATCCTCAATCTCATCATCGCAATGAATCATCGTCCCGGCCGTTACATGGTTTGATGACGCATCTTTACCTCTTATTTCTGACCAATCATGGAGATCTGCACCGTGTTTCAAAACGTTGATGCCTATGCCGGCGATCCGATTCTGTCGTTGATGGAAACCTTCAAACAAGATCCGCGCGATAACAAAGTAAACCTGAGCATCGGTCTCTATTACAACGAAGCGGGCATCATTCCTCAGCTGCAGGCGGTCGCCGCAGCAGAAGAGCGCCTGCAGGCGCAGCCGCATCAGGCATCGCTGTATCTGCCGATGGAAGGTCTGAACGCTTACCGCAACGCCATTGCACCGCTGCTGTTCGGTAAAGAACATCCGATGCTGCACGCGGGCCGTATTGCCTCCATCCAGACCTTAGGTGGCTCAGGTGCGCTGAAAGTCGGTGCTGATTTCCTTAAGCGTTACTTCCCAGCGTCAAACGTGTGGGTGAGCGATCCAACGTGGGAAAACCATATCGCGATCTTTAACGGTGCGGGCTTCGAAGTAGAGACTTATCCGTGGTACGACGCAGAAACCAACGGCGTGAAGTTTGATGCGTTCATCGCCAAACTGAAAACCTTGCCGAAACAATCCATCGTGCTGCTGCATCCGTGCTGCCACAACCCAACCGGCGCCGATCTGACTAATGCGCAGTGGGATGAAACCACCGAAGTGCTGAAAGCGCAGGAGCTGATTCCGTTCCTCGATATCGCTTATCAGGGCTTTGGTGCGGGCATGGAAGCGGATGCTTATGCCATTCGCGCCATTGCGGCTGCCGGCTTGCCAGCGCTGGTGAGCAACTCGTTCTCCAAGATCTTCTCGCTGTACGGCGAGCGCGTTGGCGGCTTGTCCATTGTCTGCGACAGCGCGGAAGAATCCGCTCGTGTACTGGGCCAGCTGAAAGCGACCGTACGTCGCAACTACTCCAGCCCGCCAAACTTTGGTGCGCAGGTGGTTTCATGCGTGCTGAACGACGAAGCGCTGCTGAATAACTGGCTGGCAGAAGTGGAAGCGATGCGTCTGCGCATTATCGAAATGCGCCAGGCGCTGGTGAATGTGTTGAGCACCAAGCTGCCAGGTCAAAACTTCGATTACCTGCTGAAGCAGCGCGGTATGTTCAGCTACACCGGCCTGAGCGCGCAGCAGGTTGATCGCCTGCGTGATGAGTTCGGCGTCTACCTGATTGCCAGCGGCCGTATGTGCGTTGCCGGCCTGAACAGCCGTAACGTCAACCAGGTTGCTGAGGCATTTGCTGCGGTAATGTGAGTCAATACCCAGGCAACACAGAGCCACCACGCTGACATCATCCAGTATCAAAACCATGGCCGCTAAGCTGAGCGACTAACCTTCAGGCGGCAGAGTTCACGCTCTGCCGCTTTTTCCTCTCTTCAGGGTTTACCTTTCGCCGACATGCTGCACACTTAAACGGTGTGATTACTTTTAGGATTCTGGCATGTGGCATCAACAAACGCTTACGCTTGGCGCCAAAGCGCGCGGCTTTCATCTGATTACCGACGAGATTGTCGGCCAGCTTCACGGCTTATCCGATGTGCGCGTCGGCCAATTGCATCTCCTGCTGCAACACACATCAGCGTCGTTAACGCTGAATGAGAATTGCGATCCCACAGTGCGCAGCGATATGGAGCAGCATTTCTTACGCCATGTTCCGGAAAGCGCGCCTTATCAGCACGACTACGAAGGGGCTGACGACATGCCCGCACACATCAAATCGTCGCTACTCGGCGTTTCACTGCTGATTCCGGTCAACCGTGGTCGCCTGATGTTAGGCACATGGCAGGGAATCTGGTTGGGTGAACATCGGGTGCAGGGCGGTGCGCGGCGTATCGTGGCGACCTTACAAGGGGAATAAAACATGAACACATCGGATTTACTGACGTACTGCATGAGCAAGCCGGGCGCGGAGCAAAGCTTTAAAGAGTGCTGGCAGGCGACGCAGATTAAAAGTGAAGGCGTGCTGTTTGCCATGCTTTATGAGGTCAAAGGGCGTCCGGCTTTGTCGCTGAAGGCGACACCTGCGCTGGCGGAATTATTACGTGAGGAGCATAACGATGTGTTTCCCAGCGAGCACTTAAACAAGTCGCACTGGAGCACGTTGTGGCTGGATGGTTCGCTGAAGGATTCGCAGATTTACTATCTGGTGGATGCTTCCTGGCAACAGGCTGACGCCACGCGTGAAGCGGGCGTCAACCATGATGAACACTGAGGCGAATTAAGCCGCAGATTCTTCGCGCAGGGTATTGATATCAATCACGAAGCGGTATTTCACGTCGCTTTTCAGCATACGTTCGTAGGCTTCGTTGATTTGATTCATCGCGATCAGTTCGATATCTGAAGTGATACCGTGCTCGCCGCAGAAATCCAGCATCTCCTGGGTTTCCGCGATGCCGCCAATCAGTGAACCGGCGATGCTGCGACGTTTGAAGATCAGGTTGAAGACCTGCGGTGCCGGGTGATCGTGCTCCGGCGCGCCGACCAGCGTCATGTTGCCATCACGCTTCAGCAGGGCGATGAACGGGTTGAGATCGTGCTGCGCCGCAACGGTGTTCAGGATGAAGTCAAAGCTGTTGGTGTGCGCGGCCATTTGATCGGCATCTTTCGAGATCACCACTTCATCAGCGCCCAGGCGTTTACCATCTTCAATTTTTGACGGTGACGTGGTGAACAGCACCACATGTGCGCCCATCGCATGAGCCAGTTTCACGCCCATGTGACCGAGGCCGCCCAAACCGACAATACCGACTTTTTTACCCGGACCGACATTCCAGTGACGCAGCGGCGAGTAGGTAGTGATACCGGCACACAGCAGCGGCGCAACGCCTGCCAGATCGAGATTTTCGGGTACGCGCAGCACGAAGCTTTCATCTACCACCATGCTGGTGGAGTAACCGCCGTAGGTGATGGCTTTGGTTTCACGGTCTTCACCGTTATAAGTGCCAACGAAGCCATTTTCGCAATACTGCTCCAGCCCTTCCTGACAGCTTGGACAGCTGCGGCAGGAATCAACCATACAACCCACGCCGACCAAATCACCCACTTTGTAATTGTGAGTGTGCGCGCCAACGGCAGTGACGCGACCCACGATTTCATGGCCCGGCACCACAGGGAAAATGGTGTTGCGCCATTCGTTGCGCGCGGTATGCAGGTCAGAGTGGCAGACGCCGCAGTACAACACTTCAATCTGCACATCATGAGCGCGCAGTTCGCGTGGCTTAAAGTCGAACGGGGCGAGTTTTGCTTTCGCGTCCTGTGCGGCATAGGCATGCGTAATATTCATGGTGTCTCCAGTAGGATGTGTCGTGATTTTTATGCGGGATCCCGTCAGGGATAAAAGGCGCGTGAGTCACGCCAAAAGGAACGCTGTAAGGATAGTCAGCAGGATGGAATGCGTATATGCCTGAAGTTGTCTGATTCTTGCCTGTTCCTGCATTTCGTTGCGGAATTCGACAGATAAAAATCAGGCCCGCAATGGCGGGCCTGGGAGAAAATTACTTCTTCAACATTGGTTTAAGGAAACGCGCCGTGTGTGATTTTTCACACTCCGCCACCGTTTCTGGCGTGCCGGACACTAGGATTTCACCGCCGCCGCTACCACCTTCTGGGCCGAGATCGACAATCCAGTCTGCGGTTTTCACCACGTCGAGGTTGTGCTCAATCACCACGATGGTGTTGCCCTGATCGCGTAACTGATGCAGCACTTCCAGCAGTTGCTGAATATCCGCAAAGTGCAGGCCGGTGGTCGGCTCATCAAGGATATAGAGCGTCTGGCCGGTGCCGCGTTTGGACAGCTCACGCGCCAGCTTAACGCGCTGCGCTTCACCGCCCGAGAGCGTGGTCGCCGACTGGCCGAGGCGGATGTACGACAGGCCAACATCGATCAGCGTTTGCAGCTTACGCGCCAGCGCCGGCACCGCATCAAAGAACTCGCGCGCTTCTTCGATGGTCATATCCAGTACTTCGTGGATGCTCTTGCCTTTGTATTTGATCTCCAGCGTTTCGCGGTTATAGCGTTTGCCTTTGCACTGGTCGCACGGCACGTAGATGTCCGGCAGAAAGTGCATTTCTACCTTGATCACGCCGTCGCCCTGACAGGCTTCGCAGCGTCCGCCGCGCACGTTGAAGCTGAAGCGGCCCGGATTGTAGCCGCGTGAACGCGCTTCCGGTACCCCGGCGAACAGCTCACGTACCGGCGTGAAAATGCCGGTATAGGTCGCGGGATTCGATCGTGGCGTACGCCCAATTGGGCTCTGATCGATATCGATCACTTTATCGAAATGCTCGAGACCCGCGATCTCACGATACGGCGCGGCTTCGATGGTGGTCGCGCCGTTGAGCTGGCGCTGCGCAATCGGGAACAGCGTATCGTTGATCAGCGTCGATTTACCCGATCCGGACACCCCGGTGATGCAGGTAAACAAGCCGACCGGAATCGTCAGCGTGACATCTTTGAGGTTGTTACCGCGCGCACCGGTGAGCTTCAGCACTTTAGCGGGATCGCCTTTGACGCGCTGTTTAGGGATGGCAATCTCACGTTTGCCGCTGAGGAACTGGCCGGTCAGGGAATTTTCATTCGCCATGATCGCGTGCACATCGCCTTCCGCAACCACCTGACCACCGTGCACGCCGGCGCCCGGACCGATATCGATCACGTGGTCAGCGGCACGAATCGCATCCTCATCGTGCTCCACCACAATCACGGTATTACCGAGATCGCGCAGGTGAATCAGCGTGCCGAGCAGGCGCTCGTTGTCACGCTGATGCAAGCCGATAGACGGTTCATCCAGCACGTACATCACGCCGACCAAACCGGCACCAATTTGGCTGGCCAGACGAATACGCTGCGCTTCACCGCCGGAGAGCGTTTCCGCCGAGCGTGACATCGACAGGTAATTCAGGCCGACGTTCACCAGGAAGCTCAGGCGATCGCCAATTTCCTTAAGGATTTTTTCCGCGATCTGCGCACGTTGGCCGCTCAGCTTCATGTTGGCGAAGAAATCCATCGCATGACCGATGCTCATTTCTGAGATGGTTGGCAGGTTGGTGTCTTCGACAAAAACATGGCGTGCTTCACGACGCAGGCGCGTGCCTTCGCAGCTGGCGCAGGCGCGGTTGCTGATAAATTTCGCCAGCTCTTCACGTACCGCGTTGGATTCCGTCTCTTTATAACGGCGCTCCATGTTGTGCAGCACGCCTTCAAACGGATGGCGGCGCACCGAGGTGTCACCGCGATCGTTGATGTATTTGAATTCGATATTCTCTTTGCCGGAACCGTACAGAATCACATGGCGCGCGTTGTCACTCAGGCTGTTGAACGGTGCTTCGACATCGAATTGCAGATGCTCAGAAAGCGAGCGCAGCATCTGGAAGTAGTAGAAGTTACGGCGATCCCAGCCGCGAATGGCGCCGCCCGCCAGCGACAGCTCGGGATTTTGCACCACACGGTCAGGATCGAAATATTGCTGCACGCCAAGGCCATCACAGGTCGGGCAGGCACCGGCCGGATTGTTGAACGAGAACAGGCGCGGTTCGAGTTCACGCATGCTGTAGCCACAAATCGGGCAGGCAAAGTTGGCCGAGAACAGCATCTCTTCGGCGCTGGTATCATCCATATCGGCGACGATCGCCGTACCACCGCTCAGTTCCAGCGTGGTCTCGAAGGATTCGGCCAGACGCGTTGCCAGATCGTCGCGCACGCGGAAGCGGTCAATCACCACTTCAATGGTGTGTTTCTTCTGCAACTCCAGTTTCGGCGGATCCGACAGATCGCACACTTCGCCATCAATACGCGCACGGATGTAGCCTTGCGCGGCGAGGTTTTCCAGCGTTTTGGTGTGTTCGCCTTTGCGATCTTTCACCACTGGCGCCAGCAGCATAAGACGACGGCCTTCTTCCTGCGACAGCACCTGATCGACCATCTGGCTCACGGTTTGCGCCGCCAGTGGAACGTCGTGGTCCGGACAGCGCGGCTCACCCACGCGTGCAAACAGCAGGCGCAGATAGTCATGAATTTCAGTAATGGTGCCGACGGTGGAACGCGGGTTATGCGAAGTCGATTTCTGCTCAATGGAGATGGCGGGCGAAAGACCTTCAATATGGTCAACGTCCGGTTTCTCCATTAATGAAAGAAACTGGCGCGCATAGGCCGAAAGCGACTCGACATAGCGACGCTGGCCTTCCGCATACAGCGTATCAAACGCCAGCGAAGACTTACCGGAACCTGACAGACCGGTGACCACAATGAGCTTATCGCGAGGGATGATCAGGTTGATGTTCTTCAAATTATGGGTGCGAGCACCGCGGACTTCGATCTTATCCATTCACCTTTCCCGGATTGAACAACACTCGCCATGCCTTGCCAGCACGACCAGCAGAAACGGTCCATTATGGCACAAAAAATAAACTGAATAAATATCCAGTGTTTTTGCTATTCTGTCCGCCGATAAATTTTGGAATCCCGCTCTAAAGTGGGCACACGCCAATGTGACGTGATACAATTTTTCGCTTAGACTTTTAGCATCAACTCATCGGGAGACAGCAACATGGCCAGTCGTGGCGTAAACAAAGTGATTCTAGTCGGGAATCTGGGTCAGGATCCGGAAGTGCGCTACATGCCAAATGGTGGCGCGGTAGCCAACATTACGCTGGCCACGTCAGAAAGCTGGCGCGACAAGACAACCGGTGAAAACAAAGAGATCACTGAATGGCACCGCGTTGTGCTGTTCGGCAAGCTGGCAGAAGTGGCTGGCGAATACCTGCGTAAAGGTTCTCAGGTTTACATCGAAGGTCAGCTGCGCACCCGCAAATGGACCGATCAGGCCGGCCAGGAAAAATACACCACTGAAGTGGTAGTTAACGTTGGCGGCACCATGCAGATGCTGGGCGGACGTCAGCAGGGCGCGAACGCAGGTGGCGCACCTTCGGGCGGCCAGGGCGGCGGCAATAACAACGGTTGGGGCCAGCCACAGCAGCCACAACAGCAGCCGCAGGGCGGTGGCAACCAGTTCAGCGGCGGCGCACAACAGCGTCCACAGCAGCAGAGCGCACCAGCCAACAACGAACCGCCAATGGATTTTGACGACGATATTCCGTTCTAAAAATACATTACGTAGTATTTGTTAAGAGCCCCGTAATGCGGGGCTTTTTGTTATTCAAAAGAGGATGTTTTTTTATTTTATCAATCGTTTATCGAATGCAAACGGTAACTTATTTACGCTCGACAGATAACTCTCAAATACCGGATGCTCCGGGTTCAATATCGCATTATTTTCCATCGGAATAATGCTTGAAGGAATGATCAGTGCTGCACCTTCTCTCGATTGCAGCCAACCTGTGCCCAAATCCATAGTTGAAACTGGAGCCGGATCCTGGCGCCAGTCAGCAGGCAAAAAGTCTTCTGAAATGTAGGAGACTTCATCGTCAGGAATCTCGATGCTGAATAAAGTGTACTCATCCAAAATCGACTCGTTCGAAACGTGCACCAGCACTTCAAGCGCGGCAAGTGAAACCGAGGTCGCGACATAAATGGTTGGGTGGCCTTTGTGATTCCAGCGGCCACCATACTGTTTCGCACCGTTGCCGGTCCAGGCTTCAGAAGCGTATAGCGTTTTGGTTAGCCGATAGAAAATCACGAGAAGACACCATGCTCCAAACGGCCAATCAAATCGAGCACATCCAGTGCGCCGCTTTCAGTGGCTAGCAAGGTAATAGGTGCAATGTTGCCTAATCCTTTGACCGGCCGGCTTAACCATTGCGTAGCATCTTCTTTATTACCACCAAACAATTGAACGGCTGCATCCATCACTCGGACGAAGCGGGCTATGCGTTCGCTCTCATCGGGTGACAAGCTTTTACCTGCGCTTTTACGGCGGGCAATATTTCGCTCATTGATGCCAGTGACCTTCATAATTTCGGCTCTACTCATTGCCGACCAATGACGAATGTCATCAATCACCGCGACCGGCAAGCCCGCCTCAAGCATGCGAGTTAGCTCCAATCCGCGTGGGGGTAAGCCAGCAAAGCGCCAAAGTGCATTGTCATGTGATTTGCCATCAGGAATGTAGGCTCTCATAAGATTCTCCAGGTCTGACAAATGTCATACTCTATTATTGACACTTGTCAGAAGTTTTCAATAGCAGAACCTTTAATGCGGTCGCCATTCCCGCAATAACGCTTCCGTCTCACGCACCCGCACCGGATTGTCCGGCATAATCAAATCGGCCCACACTTCGTTGTGCTGATTGATCTGCTGCTGCGCGGAAACATACGTGCGGTCGGCGGTGGTATGCGCATCGGCGGCGACGGTGATGTGATAGCCGAGGCTGGCGCCGACTTTGATGGTGGTATCGACACAGTAATCGGTCGCGCAGCCGCAAATGACGAAGCTTTTAATGTTGAGTTGGTCGAGTTGAGCGGCGAGATCGGTTTGCCAGAAGCTATCGCAAGCGGTCTTATTAATGAAGATGGCGTTGGCTGGCTGCTGCAGCTCGGGCACAATCGCCCAACCAACTGAATCAACTTCTAAACCTGGCCCAACGTGCTGGATGAAGATCACCTGATCGGCCGCAGCGGTTAACTGATTGATTCGCTCACAGCGTCCGGCACGATCAAAACGTGGCGTTGCCAATACGCCATTTTGCATATCCACCACAACTACGACTCGATTCGCCATTTCACTCTCCTAAGTTTGAAGCCTCAGTGTGGATTGCCGACGCGCAGAGGTAAAGCAATTCACCTTTGCATTTCTCGCCACTGCCGCGCATGCTTATAAGCGCTTTTATTTCGGAGGTGTGTCGTGAAGGTGGTTCCTGAAGTCTTTCCATGTGAGCAAGATCGTGCGCAGTTTCAGCATTTCGCTGAGCTGCCGGGCATCGAGCTGTATCAGGCGCACATCTCCCGCTACGCTTTTGAACCGCATACCCATGAAGCCTTTGGCATCGGTACGATTGAGTCCGGCGCCCAGCGTTTTCGCTATCGCGGCGCCAATTACACCGCGCCGCAGCATTCGTTAGTGACGATGAATCCCGATGAGCTGCACACCGGTGAATCTGCCTGCGACGAAGGCTGGCACTATCGCATGATCTATATCGATCCGCGGGAAATGGATCGTCTGACTGGCGATCGTGATTGGTGGTTCACCGATGCACTGCGCATCGATGCGCGACTGGCGCAGCCGTTTTCGCAACTGCTGGCGCAGATGTGGCAGGCGGAAACCACACTGGAGCGCGAAAGCAATTTGCTTGAACTGCTGGAGTTAATGCGTCCGCTGGCGCGTCAGGGACAGCAACGACCTGCCGAAGGTGCACATCGCTTTGATGCGGTAAGAGACTATTTGCGTGAAAACCTCGCCGAACCGGTGCGGCTTGAAGAACTTGCTGCGCTGGCATCACTGTCGCCGTGGCATTTCCTGCGCAGTTTCAAACAGCACTTCCACGTCACGCCGCATCAAATGCTGATGGCTTTTCGTCTGTTCGCCGCAAAACAGCAGCTGGCACGCGGCGACAGTGCGGCAACCGTTGCGGCATCGGTCGGCCTTACCGATCAGGCACATCTCACCCGCGCCTTCGCGCATCGCTACGGCATCACGCCGGGCCGCTATCAAAAACAAGTGTTCCCTTCACGCTAACCGCAATCTGCTACAAGCCTTTCGCCTCCGCCTGCGTCACACTGCAGCGGAATGCCTATAAAGGAAGAGTTTATGTTTGCTGGAATACTGTTTGCGCTGGCAGCGGGATTGATGTGGGGATTGATCTTTGTGGGTCCGCTGCTGATACCGGATTATCCGGGCACTTTGCAATCGGCCGGACGCTACGTCGCCTTTGGATTGGTGGTGTTGCCGCTGGCCTGGCTGGATCGCCGTCGTTTGCGTCAGCTGGCGCGCAAAGATTGGATTGAAGCACTGAAGCTGTCGCTGATTGGCAATCTGCTCTATTACGCGTTTCTCGCCAGCGCGATTCAACGCACCGGCGCGCCCATTTCGACCATGATTATCGGCACCTTACCGGTGGTGATTACTGTGACGGCCAATCTCTGTTATGGCCATCTTGAAGGACGTTTGCCGTGGCGTAAACTGACGCCGGCTTTGCTGATTATTGCCGCAGGCCTGGCTTGCGTGAATGCCGCCGAACTTCAGACGCAAGGTCCCGATTTTGACTGGTCGCGCTATCTCACCGGTTTAGGGTTAGCGGTTCTGGCGGTGGCATGCTGGACATGGTATCCGCTGCGTAATGGTTTATGGTTGCGCGCGCATCCCCAGCATAAGCCATCCAGCTGGGCGACGGCACAAGGTTTGGTGACGCTGCCGCAGGCGTTGGTGTTCTATCTATTGGTCTGCGTACAGCTCCACTGGCAACAACCTGAGTTTGCGCTGCCCTTCGGGCCGCAGCCGCAACGCTTTCTATTATTAATGTTAGGTATCGGGCTGATCTGCTCATGGCTGGGCACACTTTGCTGGAATGCTGCCAGCCAACGCGTGCCGACGGTGATCATGGGGCCGCTGATTGTGTTCGAAACCTTAGCCGGATTGCTGTGGACATTCCTGTGGCGACAAAGCTGGCCGCCGCTGTTAACTGCGGTCGGCATTGGCTGTTTGATTGTTGGCGTAATCTACGCAATGCGCATTAAACCTCAGCCGCATATTACAGCGGTATAAGTCATCAATGAGCGCTGCTGAAAAACATTTCGGCAGCGTACTCCGCTGTATTTTAAGAATTTGACCAACCTCTTTCACACCTCTAATCCCGCTTTCTGACGCTGACCAGGCCGTCGATATAACTTTTCGGCTTATTTCAGCCGCTTTTTCAGCCCTGATTTGTCATAAACAGACATGTCGCTGCGTCCCGCGCGACAGTGTTTGGCCGTATGAAGGCGCACTAAACCTTCATTAATCTTAGTTCTTCCTGGCTATAGCAGGCCCTAAAGCGGAAAAAACCGGCGCGTTAAGGCGGAAAAACATGCATCTAACCTACCGTTTATTGCCGTTTGGCACTGAAGATTGGCACTCGAAAGCCACTTTTTGCTTAAGGGAATAGGGCGATGTTAAGAAAGATTCCATTAATCTTTGGCAAAAAACCATTAAGCGTAACGATGAATAGGGTGCAGTAATTTAACTTATCCCCCACTTTTTGGCTGTTATTGTTTAGGCTCGATAACCTTTCTTATCAGGGTTATTCCTGGCGGCTTGATAAGGAATGTTGGTCTACGCGCGTCAACCGAATGATGAATGAATTCAGGAGTAGGTCCAGTTAATAGCAGAGGTTATGTGTGAACGGTTACACACCGTTGTTCATTAATGCTTAACAGAATTGTCTGCATTCAGGGCTGATGATTAATGTTGGTAAAGTAATAATTGAAGCGCCAATCTCACCGAAATGAGATTGGACTTCGTTTGAATGGCTTGAATAGAGAGACTTTTGCTGATGTGAATCTATTTTACCGCAAAAAAGGAAGCAATTCCGCGATGGTATTCATCAGGAAAAATTGGAGCGAATTGTTATGTTGTGAACGCCGTATTAAATGATCTTCATATCTTCTGGTAAGAACAAATCTCAGCATTAAGTCAAATAACATCGGCCTTAATGGTGTTAGCGATTATCTGTACCTGCAGGATAATGATAAACGCTACGGCTAATATCCAGTAAACGACAGCTACGACGGGTACCTATGTCGAATGTCGTTTGCAGAAAGTTAACCGCCTGACGCTTTTCATTCGTGGTAAAGAAGTTTTTCAATACGCTTTGCAGCATCTCTTTATCGGAACTCAGAGATTGCAGTTCACGCGTGAGGTTAAGAAGCTGATCTTCCAACTCCTTGATTTTGCGGCCTTCCTCGGAAGAGAGCCCAGAAAACTTCTTCTTCCAGCTATAGAAAGTGGCCTCGGAAATGCCAAGCTCCTCACAAATCTCCCTGACTTTCACTCCCGTTTCAGAAGCTTTAATGGCATTTGTGATTTGCTCTTCGCTATATCGTGACTTTCTCATAAATGCTATTACCTTTCTTATCAATTAGTGGATGAGAATTACTGTATTAATATCTGGCACTGCAAAAACACTATTAATTCAGTATTAAAGTGCGCGATTTGAATTGCGAGGGTTAAATTAAGATATTTAGAAGAAATATCATCATGGGATAAATCTTATTTTATTCTGAATGGCATTGAACGCCTTCCTGGCTTTAGGTTTTTGATATAAATTCTCTCCATCCCAAATGCAGAAAAATACTACATTCATTGGAAAATCGGCATAAACCACTTGCAGAAATGTCAGGGTGTGCCAGTAAACCTTTGCTTAGAATTTAAGCTGAAATCGTTTACATCCACCGAGTTTCGCACCGGATATAATCGGAATTTTCCTGAATATAATTCCTAATTGCTGACGCGAGTCTCATTTTTCGGACCAGTTTGGTTTGAAGTTAATAAATTAAGTCAGGCCCACTGAGCGCTTGTTAATTCATTTCAAGGACGTTGTACCGAAAGTTGTTGTAGTTCGTAATACTAAGGATCAGTCAATGAAATTGAGCGTAATGTCTAATGCCGCCTGGATGATGTCTGAAAAGATCGTCTCCGTGTTCGGCGTCATATTTGTGACCTCCTACGTGGCAAAATCCTTTGGTCCAACCATCTTTGGCCAAATGGCGTTTTCGACCTCGCTGTTTTCCATGGTGCAGACCGTGGCGATTTTCGGTACGGAAACCATTCTGTTTAAACGTATCAGTAAGAGTGCGCCGAAAGGGCTGCGCCTGATGACCGTAGCGCGCAACATGCGCATGGTTTTGCTGTTGCTCACATCGCTGCCCGTCTTGATTTGGGTCTGGTACAACATGCAGGAAAACTTCCTCGCCTTTGCACTGGCCTCGTTTATCTCTTCGGTTTTCGTGACGCAGGACACCTTCAGTGTCTACAACAATGCGCGCTTAGCGTCGCGACTGAACACCATCGCCAACTCTGTCGGTTTGCTGCTGGGCTTCAGCTTAAGTTTTGCCATTGCCTGGCTGCACCTCAATCCGCTGTGGCTGACCGTATCGATTGTCGCCGTCACGCTGGTGCCGTATGTGATTAAGCGTTTTAACTTTTACCGCGAAAATCAGGACGTGGCGCCGCCGCAGGATAAGCGCAACACCTATCTGCGCTATTTGCTGTATGCCGGATTACCGCTGGCCATCTCCAGCATCTTTATCTCGGTGCAGGTGAAAGCGGCACAGATGTTCCTGGCGGGCATCGCCTCGGCGCGCGATCTCGGGCTGTTTGCCGCCGCCAATACCATTTCGGCCTCCTGGATTTTTATCCCGGTCGCCATCATCACTTCCTGCTTTTCGGAAATCTTCCGCGAGCGTGGAGAAGCCGCCATCAAGCTGACAGCACGGCTTAATGGTTATGTCATGGGTGTTTCATTGTTGTTGTTAGCGGTGATCGCAATGTACGGCGAAAAAATCATCATCGCTTTATATGGTCACGAGTACACACAGTCAGGAAGTCTCATTACGTTGTTGTCGTTAGCGACCTGCTTTTCGGCGATGGGGACCGTAGCGTATCGCTACATGGTCAAAGAAGGCGGGTTTAATTATCTGTTGAAGAAAATTGTTTGCCTGATGGTGATCAGCTTGCCGCTGTCGTGGTGGCTGATCCAGGGCTACGGCATCATGGGTGCCGCATGGAGCGTTTTCATCTCAGAATTGCTGTCTCTTACCGTAATGAATTACTTCTTCAAAAACGGCGTCATCCAAAAAATCCAGGTTTCCTCACTCAACTACAAAACCTACAAATGAGGTCAGATATGCTCAAGTTGAAAGATGAACTCAGAAGAAGCGTGCAGTACTTCATCAAGAAGATGCCCTGGGCATACCAGGATCGTATCTACTATTTTCATAAGTTCCGCAAACTGCCCAATTTGCGTGAGCCGAAAGTGTTTAACGAGAAGGTGCTGTACCGCAAATTCATCCATGGCGATTATCAGATGTATGGTCGTCTGTCGGACAAATATTCGGTGCGCGAATATATCGCCGAGAAAGTGGGCAGCGAATACCTGATCCCGCTGGTGTACGAGACCAGCGATCCCAGCTCTTTGCACACGCTGCCGAGCTGGAAAAATACCGTTATCAAGCCGAATCACGCCTCTAACATGGTAGAGATTTTGCTGGAAGAGCCGGATGCGCTGAAGAAGCAGCAGATTATTAGCGACTGCCATCGCTGGCTGAAGACCGATTTTGCCAACGAAGCGCGCGAGATTCACTATCGCTACATCAAGCCGCGCATTCTGGTGGAGCAGTACATTGGCGATGGTAAATCGGCGCCGATTGACTACAAGTTCCACATGTTCAACAAGCGCGACGGCAGCTTTGAGTATGTGTTGCAGGTAATCTACAACCGCTGCAATCCGCTGTTGTCGATGAACTTTTACGTCAACAACCTCAATGAGGCGTATCACAAAATTCGTGATACCGGTCTGGACGTGACGCCACAAATGGCCTCGTTGCAGCACGCGTTGGCGTTGAGTAAAAAGCTGGCGAGTGATTTCGATTATGTGCGCGTGGATTGGTACATCGATAAAGAACAGATCTACTTCGGCGAGTTGACCTTTACGCCAGGCGCGGGTTTGGTGACCGGTCTGGATCGCGGGCTCAATCAGATGATGGGTGATATGTGGATTCAGGATCGTCGCGGTACGAAGATACCGGGCATCACGGTGACGGAAGTAACCATTCCTGCCGTATTGAAGAAAATTTAAGTATCACACAGCAAAATAAAAAACCCCGCTTCGGCGGGGTTTTTTATTGGCGGCGATTAAGGCATTGGCCAATCGGTTGGCGTCTGGCTCATCACTTCAATAAAGGCGTTTTTGGAGATTTCCATGAAGTTATGCAGATTCTCCATGCTCAGCGTGATACCGAGCAGGCCGGTGACAAACCAGCAAGACATGCCCACGCCAATACCACCGCACAGCAGCGCCATCACGTGATGACTGTTCTGACGCAGTCGAATTTTCATGGTGCTGGCGAAGAACATCATTACCGCACTCAGGAGTTCCCAGCGCATAACAATCAAACTGGTGGTTAAGGTGGCCATCTGCAAAAACCTCTTAGAATCAGTGATATCCCCGACATTCAATCGACATCACTGGCGGCGAAGAAGGAAGGTCAGGGAAGTCCTTCAGGCCGTCTTACTGAATACAGGAAAGTGTGACTTGGCTCACATTATATCACTCGATTTTAAATTTTGAACAAAATTTATACCGGGTCAGGTAGAAAGATTTTTATCGAACTGGAGGCTAAAGCAGGCAGGAAAAGCGAGGTGCGCCCGCAAGGGGCGCGCAGAAAAGGTTAGCTAACCGGGCAGCACTCGCCGGTTGTACGCTGGGCAAAACTGGTCATGTTGTTGTCTGCACAGTCAAAACTGAGCAAGCGTGGACGCTGAATCATCGCCTGGCGACGCATGGTGTGACGATAAGCGGTAGGCGTTTGTGAGAACTGACGGCGGAACACGCGCGAGAAAGTCTGCTGCGAGTCATAACCGTATTGCATCGCGATATCGAACACCGGACGCTGAGTTTGGCGCAGCGCTTCAGCGGCCAGCGTCAGACGACGTTCGCGAATATAGCCACCCAGCGTTTGTTTCGTGACGGCACGGAACATACGCTGCAGGTGCCATTTTGAGTAACCTGATTTTGCCGCGACTTCATCAATAGACAGCGCTTTATCCAGATTCTGATCGATCCAGTTGGACAGCGAATGAATGATTTCCTGTTGCATCATAGCCTCATCCTTCTGATGTTTTTTGCCTGGTGAGAAATTCGAAGTTTTGCTGGGGTGCGAGTATAATTCCTCAAGTTAACTTGAGGTAAAGGCCCTAAATGAAAAAAGAACGCAATTATCCGAAGCCGGTTTTAACGCCGGGTGAAGTGGCGAAGCGCAGCGGCGTGGCGGTGTCGGCGCTGCACTTTTATGAGACCAAAGGATTGATTTTCAGCTCGCGCAACGGCGGCAATCAACGCCGCTACAGCCGTGACGTGCTGCGTCGCGTGGCCATAATCAAAATTGCGCAACGCATCGGCATTCCGCTGGCGACGGTGAGCGACAGCCTGACACATGTGCCGGCCAATAAGCGCATGTCGACGCAGGAGTGGGATGCGCTGACGCAACACTGGCGTGAGGAGCTGGATAAACGCATCGAAACCCTGACGCGCCTGCGTAACGATCTCGATGGCTGCATTGGCTGCGGCTGTTTATCGATGCGCGATTGCCCGCTACGCAATCCGGGTGACCGCCTGGGCGAGCAAGGTTCGGGTGCGGTGCTACTCGATCCGGAACAAGACGAGCAAAAACGCTGATCGACTATACTTGGCGGAACACTTTTACCGGCAAGGAAACCGTATGATCACCGTTCACCATCTGGAAAACTCCCGCTCGCATCGCGTGTTATGGCTACTGGAAGAGCTCGCGGTGCCTTACCAAATCAAACGCTATCAACGTGAAAACACTCTGCTGGCCCCCGATTCCTTAAAGAAAGTGCATCCGCTAGGGAAATCACCGGTGATTACCGACGGCAATCGCGTGATTGCCGAGTCGGGCGCGATTCTCGAATACCTGCAACTCAAATACGACAGCGAGCATCAGCTGGCGTTGAGTCATGAAGATGAACAGATTCAGGCGCGTTACTGGCTGCATTACGCGGAAGGATCGCTGATGCCGCTGCTGGTAATGAAGCTGGTGTTTGCGCAGTTTGGCAAAAAGCCGGTCCCGTGGCTGCTGCGTCCGGCGGGTATCGCGCTGAGCAAAGGGATTCAGAAAGCCTGGCTGAATAAGCAGCTGGCTTTGCACGGCAGCGTGATTGAAGAGCATCTTACGCAGCATCCATTTTTTGCCGGTTCACGTTTTAGTATCGCCGATGTGCAGATGAGCTTCCCGCTGCTGGCGCTGCAATTGCGTGGTTCACTGCGCGATATGCCCGCCACCGCCCGCTGGCTGGAAACCATGCAGCAGCGCGCTGCCTGGCAACGTGCGATCCAGCAGGGTGGTGAGATTGAGTTGAGCCGCTAAGTTCAGCCAGGTCGCCATGAATGGCGACCCTACGGGGCGAAAGCCTGAATTTATCCTGTCATGTCCGCGATTAGGAGTTGAAAACCCCATGGCAAACGCCAGATAATCGTTTGCCTTTTTTCCGCGTCCCCTTTTACGGCTGGAATACGCGGCGACGTAAACGTTTGCCTGGATTTTCATCATGAAAATCCGCCATCAGGGAACAGCAAACGTGCGCCGCGCGGCGACTCACATCACAAAAATATTGAGGAAGAATTATGTCTGGCGAATCGCGCCCGGCCAGTGGAAAACTGGACGCCTGGTTCAATATCTCTGCACGCGGCAGCAGCGTGCGTCAGGAAGTCTTGGCGGGTCTGACAACGTTTCTGGCGATGGTGTATTCCGTCATCGTGGTGCCCGGCATGCTGGGCAAAGCGGGCTTCTCGCCAACGGCGGTGTTCGTTGCCACCTGCTTAGTCGCTAGCTTTGGTTCGATTGTCATGGGCTTGTGGGCCAACCTGCCAATGGCGATTGGTTGCGCCATCTCGCTGACCGCCTTCACCGCCTTCAGCCTGGTGCTCGGCCAGCATATCAGCGTGCCGGTGGCGCTTGGCGCAGTGTTCCTGATGGGCTTACTGTTCACGCTGATTTCGGTCACCGGCATCCGTGCGTGGATTCTGCGTAATTTGCCGATGGGCGTGGCGCACGGAACCGGTGTCGGTATCGGCTTGTTCCTGCTGCTGATCGCCGCTGACGGCATTGGTTTGGTGGTGAAAAACCCGGCTGCAGGCTTGCCGGTGGCGCTGGGTCAGTTCGCGTCGTTCCCGGTGATCATGTCGCTGGTCGGCCTGGCAGCGATTTTCGGTCTGGAAAAACGCCGCGTGCCGGGCGGCATTCTGCTGACCATCATCACCATCTCGATTCTTGGCCTGATTTTCGATCCGGCGGTGACCTACCAAGGCCTGTTCGCCATGCCGAGCCTGAAGGATGCCAACGGGCAATCGGCGATGTTTAGCCTTGATATCATGGGCGCGCTGCAACCTGTGGTGCTGCCAAGCGTGCTGGCGCTGGTGATGACCGCCGTATTTGATGCCACCGGCACCATTCGCGCGGTAGCGGGGCAGGCGAATCTGCTGGATAAAGAGGGGCAGATCATCAACGGTGGCCGTGCGCTGACAACGGACTCTGTCAGCAGCTTGTTCGCCGGTTTGGTCGGCGCTTCACCGGCTGCGGTCTACATCGAATCGGCGGCAGGAACGGCGGCGGGCGGTAAAACCGGTCTGACGGCGATTGTGGTGGGTTTGCTGTTCCTGGTGATTCTGTTTATGTCGCCGCTGGCCTATCTGGTGCCTGCTTACGCGACAGCTCCGGCATTGATGTACGTTGGCCTGCTGATGCTGAGCAACGTAGCAAAAATCGACTTCAACGACTTCGTTGATGCGATGTCCGGTTTGCTGACTGCAGTGTTCATCGTGCTGACCTGCAACATCGTCACCGGCATCATGCTCGGCTTCGCTTCACTGGTGATTGGCCGCCTGTTTGCCGGCGAGTGGCGCAAGCTGAACGTTGGTACGGTGGTGATTGCTGTTGCGCTGGTGGCGTTCTATGCCGGTGGCTGGGCCATCTGACCTCAAAGTTGAATAATTCCAGGATTATTCGCTTTCTGCTCCACGCCGCACATCGGGTTGCCCCGCTGTGCGGCGTTTTGTTTTACACTTTCCCACGCAACAACATCGCTTTAATGAAATTGATTCGCCTAAGGAAAGCATGGAAATCTTCTTTACTATTCTCATCATGACGCTGGTGGTTTCACTCTCCAGCGTGGCGGCACGTATTCTGCCGTTTCAAATTCCCCTGCCGCTGGTGCAAATTGCCGCCGGTGCACTGCTCGCGTTTCCCGTCTTCGGCCTGCATGTCGATTTTGATCCGGAGCTGTTCCTCGTGCTGTTCATTCCGCCGCTGCTATTCGCGGATGGCTGGAAAACGCCGATTAATGAGTTCCTGCATCACGGTCGCGAAATCATGGGGCTGGCGCTGGTTCTGGTGCTGATCACCGTGGTCGGGATTGGCTACCTGATTTACTGGCTGGTGCCAGGCATTCCGCTGATTCCCGCCTTTGCGCTGGCGGCGGTGCTGTCGCCAACCGATGCCGTGGCGCTGTCCGGCATTGTCGGTGAAGGGCGCATCCCGAAAAAAATCATGTCGATTGTGCAGGGCGAAGCCCTGATGAACGACGCATCGGGTCTGGTATCGCTGAAGTTTGCCGTCGCGGTGGCGATGGGCACCATGGTGTTTACGTGGGGCGGCGCCAGCGTCGAGTTTCTCAAAGTGGCGGTCGGCGGTTTGGTTGCCGGTGTGGCGATATGCTGGCTGTATGGCCGCTCACTGCGTCTGCTAAGCCGCTGGAGCGGTGATGACCCGGCAACCCAAACCGTGCTGCTGCTGCTGTTACCGTTCGCCTCATACCTGATTGCGGAACACCTTGGCGTGTCGGGCATCCTCGCCGCCGTCGCCGCCGGTATGACCATCACGCGTTCCGGCATTATCCGCCAGGCACCGCTGGCGATGCGTCTGCGTGCGAACAGCGTGTGGCAGATGCTGGAGTTTGTGTTCAACGGCATGGTGTTCCTGATGCTCGGCCTGCAACTGCCCGACATCCTTTCCACCTCGATTGCGCAAGCGCAAGCCGATCCCAACGTCGAACTGTGGATGCTGTTTACCGACGTTCTGTTGGTCTACGCCGCGCTGATGGTAGTGCGTTTCGGTTGGTTGTGGATCATGAAGCGCACCAGTATGCGTCTGCTGAAAAAGAAGCCGCTGGAGTTTACCAACTACTCGCTGCGTGAACTGCTGATTGCCTCTTTTGCCGGGGTACGCGGCGCCATCACGCTGGCCGGTGTGCTGTCGATTCCGCTGTTCCTCAGCAACGGCGATCCGTTCCCAGCGCGCTATGAATTGGTGTTCATCGCCACCGGCGTAATCCTGGTGTCGCTGCTGGTGGGTGTGGTGATCTTGCCGATTCTGCTGCGTGACGTTGAGAGCATCGACAAGGTTGGCCATCGTCGTGAGATTCAGTTCGCACGTGCTGCGATGGCGGGCGTGGCGATTGAGAGCCTGCATAAAATGGAGCAGCGTCTCGAAACCGACACCGAAGAGAACATCGATCCGGAACTGCTGAAAGAGGTCAGTTTGCGCGTGATTGGTAATCTGCGTCGCCGCGCGGAGGGCAAAAACGATATCGAACAGGCGCAATTTGCCGAAAACCTCGAACGTCGTTTCCGCCTCAATGCGCTGCGTGCCGAGCGTGCCGAGGTTTATCATCTGCGCGCCACGCAGGAGATCTCCAACGAGACGATGCAGAAACTGCTGCACGATCTCGATCTGCTGGAAGCGCTGCTGATAGAGAAAGAGGAATAGCAGCAAGCCAAACGTAGGGTCGCCATTCATGGCGACCTATCGACATTAATGCGCTGCGGCAGTTTTCACACCGACAGCCGCGGCGCACTATCCGGCCAGTGCTCACGGCAACACTCAATCCACGCCTCGGCGCTGCGCGACAGATAACTACCTTCCCGCCAAATCAACCCTAAACTCCACTGCAACTCCGATTCCAGCGGCAGCCACAGCAGCGATTGTTTATCCAACCGCTGACAAATGGGCTCCGGCAGAATCGCCAATCCCATGCCCGCCTGCACCATCGCGGCGAGAAAATCCCACTGCGCGCTGCGCAGCGCAATAGTCGGCGTCAGGTTCTGGCGTTGAAACGCTTTGCGGATCTGGCGATTCAGCGCGAACTCTTCATTGAGGATCAGCAGCGGATGTTCGGCTAACTCCGCCAAACCGACTGTGTGGTGATCGCGCCATTGTTCACTGCGCGGCAGCAGCACGCACAGCGGATGGTGCATCAGCTCCAGCGTATTGAGCGGCAGTTCTGGCTCAATCGGCAGCGCGGTGAGGGCGATATCCAGCGCGCCACTCAGTACCGCTTGCTGCGCCGTCAATCCACCGAACTCGGATATTTTCAGCTGTACGCCCGGATAACGGCGGCGAAAGGCGGAGATCGATCCGGCCATCTGCATGCCGACCATCGGCGGAATACCCAGCCGCAGCTCGCCGGTTTTCAACTGGTTAATGTCGCCCAACTGCGCTTCGAGCTGGTGGAATTCCTGCAGAATCACCAATCCGCGCTGGTAAACCGCCTGGCCGCTATCAGTAAGATGCAGTTTGCGACCTTCACGCAGCAGCAAGGTGCAGCCGAGCTCCTCTTCCAGCTGGCGCAGCATTTTGCTGATAGTCGGCTGCGTCACGAACAGCTTCTCAGCGGCGCGGGTGAAGCTTTGCTGACGCACCACTTCAGTGAAATAGCGCAGGGCGCGCACGTCCATAAACATTCCTTTTTGGCATAGTTTGAATGATTTTAATTCATTTCTTTCACAGTTTGCGGCGGATTTATACTGGACACCTCAATTCTTCCTCAGGGTGCAAGGCAATGATGGCATTAAGTCCGCGCAGAACGGATCTCTTGCAACGTACGTTTGTTCCGCTGCAGCTGGTGCTGTATGTCGGGTTGTTTATTTTTAGCGACAGGCTGGTGAGCTGGCTGCATCTGCCGCTGCCGGCCAATGTGGTTGGCATGGTGCTGCTGCTGGTATTAATCATGACGCGCATTGTGCCGCTGCGCTGGGTGAAAGCCGGTGCTAACTGGCTGCTGGCGGAAATGCTGCTGTTCTTTATTCCGGCGGTGGTGGCGGTGGTGAATTACAGCGATTTGCTGCGCAGCGAAGGCTGGCGCATTTGCGTGGTGATTGGCGTCAGCACCTTGCTGGTGCTGGCTTCCACTTCACTGGTGGTCGATCGTTTATACCGCTTCGAACTGGCGCGCGCCGCGCGTAAGCAGGTGCATCATGAATGATCTATTGATTAGCCTGCTGTGTCTGACGTTCACGCTGCTGGTCTATTACCTCAACAAGATTATCTATCGGCGCTGGCGCACGCTGCTATTGATGCCGCTGGTGTTGACGCCGCTGGTGCTGGTGGCGCTGCTGCTGCTCACTCATGTCAGCTGGAAAAATTACATCGCCGAAAGTCACTGGCTGATTTGGTTGCTCGGTCCGGCCACGCTGGCATTTGCCGTGCCGGTGTATGAGAACCTCGACATCATCAAGCGCCACTGGCTGTCGCTCAGCGTGGGCGTGCTGACGGCCACGCTGGTGGCGGTATGCAGCTCGGTGTGGCTGGCGCGCTTGCTGACGCTGCCGGAAACCATCCAGCGCAGCCTGGCAGTACGCTCGATCACCACGCCGTTTGCGCTGGCAGCCGCGCAGCCGATTGGCGGCCAGCCGGATCTGGTGGCGCTGTTTGTGGTGATCACCGGCGTGTTCGGTATGGCGGTGGGCGATGTACTGTTTCTGCGTATTGCCATCAAGCAAGGCGTCGCCAAAGGCGCGGGATTTGGCGCCGCATCACATGGTGCAGGTACCGCGCGCGCTTATCAACTCGGCCAGCAGGAAGGTGTGGTGTCCAGTCTGGTGATGATGCTGTCTGGCGTCGTGACGGTGATTCTGGCGCCGCTGCTGAACCATTTATTATGGGTGTCATAATGCCTTTGTTTTGAGTCATTGCTCATACTGCAACCACATCGCTTTGCTTATTGTTTGCCCGCTTAAACGATAAGGAAGCGAAAAAATGAAAAGTCAGTATTTTGCAATGGGGCTGCTGTTGGCCTCCGCTGGGGTAAACGCTCAGGAAATCGGCGTAAAGGGTGGTAGTGATTTCTTTGCTGCCGCAATCAATAGCCAAAAAACCGCGCCAGGCCTGCAATATGGGATTGAGTATGTGAATGCAAAACATCAGTCAGAATTAGTGGACGCGAATCTGGGGTATGGTGTCGCTATGGGCGCACTGCGTATTGTTCCTCGCGTGGGCTTATTCTGGGCTGAGTTGAACCATGATAAATCCTCCAGCTTCGGGGCAAATGCAGGTATCCGCGCGATGGCTCCGCTGCCGCAAGCTAATCATACCTGGCTCTACCTCGATTTCAGCATGTCGCCAAATGTCGGCAATTATAACCTGGAGCACCTGCATCAGTTTGAGGCGGGAATTTACTCCCAACCAGCCCACTGGTTAACGCTAAGTTCCGGTTACCGCTACTTGAGCAGTGGCTTGAGCAGTAATACTACTCATCGTTCGGTTGATGGTCTTTTTCTTGGCGCAGCCTGGCGTTTCTAGTCTTACAAATGGCCCCTCGGGGCCATCTTCCCCCCGCTGTAATCCATTTTTACGTAAAGCTTTCCAAATAATGTTGTCTCTCGTCGCCAGGCTGGTACCCTTGCCGCCGAATTAATTGTCCTTCATGGAGTGGAATCACATGTTAAAGCAACTTGTTACTGGAAGCGTTTTGGGTCTGGCACTGCTGAGCAGCGGCGCGCAGGCAATTGAGGGCAGTGTTGACGTGGGTGAGCATAGCACCAACCTGAACCTTGGCCTCGGCACCACTTCACCGGGCCTGTTCCTGAAAGGCAACTGGCTGCGCAGCGATCACGATGGCAGCACCTACGGTGCGGGCCTCGGCTATAACATCGACGTGGGCGATTTCCGCATTGCACCTACTGCGAAAGCGCTGTTCACCCATCCGGAAGATGGTCGTGATGGCTTCACCGTGGCAGTCGGTGGCGCAGCACAATACAGCTTCAACAGCATGTGGGGTCTGTACGGCGAATATTACTATGCGCCAGAAGCCTTCTCCGATCGTCTTGATAGCTACCAGGAAGCCTCGGGCGGCCTGAGCTTCACGCCGATCTCTCTGCTGAACCTCCGTGTGGGTTATCAGTACATCGAGCTCAACAATAAAGGCAGCCGCAAAGATAACGTACTGGTCGATGGCCCGTACGTCGGCGCATCACTGCGTTTCTAATTGTCTGAATTAAAATGAAAAATGGCGGCCCAATGGGTCGCCATTTTTGTTTGGGTGCGGTCTGTCCCTCATCCCGGCCTTCTCCCGCAAGCGGGAGAAGGAGAAAAACGAGCTCGATCGGTTCCCTCTCCCATTTATGGGAGAGGGTTAGGGTGAGGGGAAGCCAGCACGGACTTAATGCGATTTACCCTGCGAAATCCCAATCCCCGTCTGCGAGCGAATAAACTGCCCACGGAAGCGCGCACGCTCCTGCGCCCCGCGTGCTGAATGGTCGGTAATCGAGAACAGCCAGATGCCGATGAACGCCGCCAGCATTGAGAACAGCGCCGGATACTCATACGGATAAATCGGCTTCTCATGCCCTAACACTTGCACCCAAATCGTCGGGCCAAGGATCATCAGCAGCACCGCAGTGATCAGCCCCAGCCAGCCGCCCACCATCGCGCCGCGCGTGGTCAGTTTCGACCAGTACATCGACAGCAAAATGATCGGGAAGTTACAGCTGGCGGCAATCGAGAACGCCAGGCCAACCATAAAGGCAATGTTCTGTTTCTCAAACAGAATGCCCAGCGCAATCGCCACCACGCCCAACACCAGCACGGTGATCTTCGAGATGCGCAGTTCATCGCGTTCCGTCGCCTTACCTTCGCGGATCACGCTGGCATAAAGATCGTGTGAAACCGCCGACGCGCCCGCCAGTGTTAAACCGGCCACCACCGCCAGAATGGTGGCGAAGGCCACTGCCGAGATAAAGCCGAGGAACAGGCTGCCGCCGACCGCGTTCGCCAGATGCACTGCCGCCATATTGGTGCCGCCGAGCAGCGCGCCGCTGGCGTCTTTGAAGGCGGGATTCGCTCCCACCAGCAAAATCGCGCCGAAGCCGATAATAAAGGTCAGGAAGTAGAAGTAGCCCATAAAGCCGGTGGCCCAGAACACGCTTTTACGCGCTTCACGCGCATCAGCCACGGTGAAGAAGCGCATCAGAATATGCGGCAAACCGGCGGTACCGAACATCAAACCAAGACCTAATGAGAGCGCCGAGATCGGATCTTTCACCAGCCCGCCCGGCTGCATAATCGCCGCGCCTTTTGGGTGCACCGCCATCGCTTCGGTGAACAGCGTGTTGAAGCTAAAGCCAACAGCTTTCATCACCATAATCGCCATAAAGCTGGCACCAAACAGCAGCAGCACCGCTTTGATGATCTGCACCCAGGTGGTCGCCAGCATGCCGCCGAACAGCACGTACAGCACCATCAAAATGCCGACCATCACCACCGCGATATGGTAGTCGAGGCCAAACAGCAGCTGGATCAGCTTACCGGCACCGACCATCTGCGCGATCAGATAGAGCGCCACCACCACCAGCGAGCCGCAGGCCGACAGCGTACGGATCGGTTTCTGCGCGAGGCGATAAGAAGCCACATCGGCAAAGGTATAGCGCCCGAGGTTACGCAACCGTTCGGCAATCAAAAACAGGATCATCGGCCAGCCGACGAGGAAGCCGAGCGAGTAGATCAGCCCGTCGTAACCCGAGGTATAAACCAGGGCAGAAATACCGAGAAAGGAGGCGGCGGACATAAAGTCACCGGCGATGGCGAGGCCATTCTGGAATCCGGTGATATTGCCGCCTGCGGTGTAATAATCGCTGCGTGAGCGGGTACGTTTGGAAGCCCAATACGTGATGCCAAGCGTCGCGGCGACAAACACCACGAACATGATAATGGCTTCATAGTTGGTGGCTTGCCGTTGCACGGCGCCGGTAATGGCATCGGCGGCAAACACGCTGGCGGGCACTACCGCGAGAAATATTGAAAGCAGGCGCTTCATGATTTCACCTCGCTCAGGATCTGTTTGGTCAGACGATCAAACTCGCCGTTGGCGCGCCACACGTAGACGCCGGTCAGCACGAATGACATCACGATTAAACCGACACCAATCGGAATACCGCGCGTGACGTTAGTGCCGGCGTGCAGCGGCGTACCGAGCCAGCCGGGTGCGAAGGCGATCAACAGAATAAAGCCGATGTAGAGCACCAGCATGATCACGCTGAGCAGCAGCGCAAACGCCTGGCGCTTGTGCACCAGCTCATGAAAGCGCGGATTATTCTCGACTTGTTGCCAGACTGCTTCCTGTTCAGGGGTTTCGTTCATCACATTTTCTCCAGAGGCAAGGCGGCCAGCATACTCACGATTAAATGATTTAACTGGCTGAATATTCTAGTTTTATAAGTTGTGCGAACTCAGAAATACGTGGCATATAAGGGCGGCCAAATGGTCGCCCCTACAACAGAAGCCGCTTACGGCATTGAGATGGACTGTTTCTCCTCCAGCAATTTCTCTACCACGCCCGGATCGGCCAGCGTAGAGGTATCGCCGAGATTGCTGGTATCGCCGGCAGCGATTTTGCGCAGAATGCGACGCATAATCTTGCCGGAGCGGGTTTTTGGCAGCGAGTCGGTCCAGTGCAGCACATCCGGCGTGGCAATCGGGCCAATCTCTTTACGCACCCAGTTACGCACTTCGGTATACAGCTCTGGCGACGGCTCTTCACCGTGGTTGAGCGTGATATACGCGTAGATCGCCTGACCTTTGATGCTGTGCGGAATGCCCACCACCGCCGCTTCGGCAATCTTCGGATGCGACACCAGCGCCGATTCAATTTCGGCGGTGCCAAGACGGTGACCGGAAACGTTCAGCACGTCATCGACGCGACCGGTGATCCAGTAATAACCCTCTTCATCACGGCGCGCGCCGTCACCGCTGAAGTAGCGATTTTTGAAGGTGGAGAAGTAGGTTTGCTCGAAACGATCGTGATCGCCATACAGCGTACGCGCCTGGCCTGGCCAGGAATCGACGATCACCAGGTTGCCTTCGGTCGCCCCCTCAAGCGGGTTGCCTTCGTTATCCACCAGCGCAGGCTGCACGCCGAAGAACGGTTTGGTGGCGGAACCGGCTTTCAGTTCAGTTGCGCCCGGCAATGGCGTGATCATGAAGCCGCCGGTTTCGGTTTGCCACCAGGTATCGACGATTGGGCAACGGCTATCGCCAATCTTCTTGTAATACCACTCCCAGGCTTCCGGGTTGATCGGTTCACCCACCGAACCCATGATGCGCAGGCTGCTGCGATCGGTGCCTTCAATCGCTTTATCACCTTCGGCCATCAGCGCGCGAATCGCGGTTGGCGCGGTATACAGCAGCGTCACCTTATGTTTATCCACCACTTCCGCCATGCGGCTCGGCTTCGGCCAGTTCGGCACGCCTTCAAACATCAGCGTGGTTGCGCCGCACGCCAGCGGACCGTATATCAGATAGCTGTGACCGGTGATCCAGCCGACGTCGGCAGTACACCAATAAATATCATCCGGATGATAATCAAATACGTACTTAAAGGTGCTGGCGGCATACACCAGATAACCGCCGGTGGTGTGCAGCACGCCTTTCGGCTTGCCGGTGGAGCCGGAGGTATAAAGGATAAACAGCGGATGTTCGGCATCAACAGCAACCGGCTGATGCTGATCGCTGGCCTTCGCCATCAGATCGTGCCACCACAGATCGCGGCCTTCGCGCCAGCCGGTGTCTTTACCGGTGCGCTTAAACACCACCACATTTTTCACCGTGGTGACGTTGGGATTGTTCAGAGCATCATCGACGTTTTTCTTCAGCGGAATGCTGCGACCAGCACGCACGCCTTCATCGGCGGTGATGATCAGTTTGGCGTTGGAATCCACCACGCGTCCAGCAACCGCTTCCGGTGAGAAGCCGCCGAAGATCACCGAGTGCACCGCACCAATGCGCGCACAGGCCAGCATCGCTACGGCCGCTTCGGGCACCATCGGCATATAGATCGCGACCACGTCGCCTTTCTTCACTCCCAGGCTGCCGAGCACATTGGCAAAGCGGCAGACGTCCGCATGCAGTTCGCGGAAACTGATGGTTTTGCTTTCGCTGGCGTCGTCGCCTTCCCAGATGATGGCAGGATGGTTGCCGCGCGTGGCCAAATGGCGATCAAGGCAGTTAGCGGCGAGGTTTAGCTCGCCATCTTCATACCAGCGAATGGAAATATTGCCGGGGGCAAAGGAGGTATTTTTCACTTTGCTGTAAGGCTTAATCCAGTCGAGGATTTTGCCTTGCTCACCCCAAAAGGTGTCGGGATCGTCAACCGATTGTTGATACAGCGCCGCATACTGATCGGCATTAATGAGAGCATTCGCTGCAATGGCAGCGGGTACGGGATGCTTGTGTATTTGGCTCATGGCTGACCTCCTTGAAGATGTTAATCATATGTCAATCAATGGTTAATTGAAGACCGCAACAGGGCTTTGTTTCTGTTTTGTAGTCTGGATCACGACCTGTTATCACCGCCAAATGCCTCACGAACGCAGAGTCAAAACGCCGCGCGATCAGTCCGATTTTCTGCTTTAAGCCTAAGAGATTTCTGGTTCTTCTGTGCAAATAATCAGCAAACGCGCCGGGCCGCTTTTTGCGCAATATTGCATAGCTATGCTGAAAATTATCGAATTAACACTTTTCATAACAGCGAGTTATGGCTGTTAACCTTTGTCAGCATTTTATGCTACTAACCTGAATAAGATTTGCGCTATCGCGCCGGGGGTTGCATTTACCGTAGTGAAAATGGTACTTATCTCGGCCCTGTTCAGCAGGTATCAACTCAGACTGCATCACTCCGCAGGCGCAAAATGCCTGCACAGCTGTAACCGACGTAGTCATAAATAACCCTCTATTTTATCGGGCTTTTGCTCACTTCCCTGTGTGACATTTCTCCTGCACCTTCGCAGCAGAGCAAAGGGGTTTTTAACTGAGGAAATAACGCGTTATGAAAGGTTTTAAGTTCACCCTTGCATGGCAAATCCTCGTCGCGCTGATTTTGGGCGTGATTGTGGGAACCGTGCTGCATAATCAGCCCGACGATCGTGAATGGTTAATCACTAACATTCTGACGCCAGCGGGTGACATCTTTATTCATCTGATCAAGATGATTGTGGTACCGATTGTTATCTCCTCACTGATTGTCGGCATTGCTGGCGTGGGTGATGCGAAAAAGCTCGGACGTATTGGTGTCAAAACCATTATCTATTTTGAAGTGATCACCACCCTTGCCATTGTGGTCGGCATCACGCTGGCCAACGTATTCCAACCCGGCAGCGGCATTGATATGTCAACGCTGGCAACGGTGGACATCTCTAAATACGAAGCCACAACCGAAGCCGTTCAGGGCGCACCGCACGGTCTGGTCACCACCATTCTGTCGCTGATCCCGCAGAACATCTTCGCCTCGCTGGTGAAGGGCGACATGCTGCCGATTATCTTCTTCTCGGTGCTGTTTGGGATGGGCTTGTCGGCGTTGCCATCGGAACATCGCGATCCGCTGGTCACGGTATTCCGTTCGATTTCCGAAACCATGTTTAAAGTGACGCACATGATCATGCGTTACGCGCCAGTCGGCGTGTTTGCACTGATTGCGGTCACCATTGCGAACTTCGGTTTTGCTTCGCTCTATCCGCTCGCCAAGCTGGTGCTGCTGGTGTACGTGGCGATTCTGTTCTTTGCTTTCGTGGTGCTCGGCACGGTGGCGCGCTTCTGTAAGCTGCGCATTACTACGCTGATGCGCATTCTGAAAGACGAGCTGATTCTTGCCTATTCCACCTCCAGCTCAGAAACCGTGCTGCCGCGCATCATGCAGAAGATGGAAGCCTACGGTGCGCCGAAAGCCATCACCAGCTTCGTGGTGCCAACCGGTTACTCGTTTAACCTCGACGGTTCAACCCTGTACCAGAGCATCGCGGCGATCTTTATTGCCCAGCTGTATGGCATCGACCTGTCGCTGACCGACGAGATTATTCTGGTACTGACGCTGATGGTGACCTCGAAAGGTATCGCTGGCGTACCGGGCGTCTCCTTCGTGGTGCTGCTGGCAACGCTGGGCAGTGTGGGCATTCCGCTGGAAGGTCTGGCGTTTATCGCCGGTGTGGATCGCATCATGGACATGGCGCGTACCGCGCTGAACGTGATCGGTAACGCGCTGGCGGTGCTGGTGATTGCGCGCTGGGAAGACCAGTTCGACACCAAACAAGCCGCCGCCTACGAGCAGCAGCTGCGCACGCAAAGCGCCAGTTAATAACGTCGTAGGGTCGCGATTAATAGCGACCGCTACGCACTAAAACCCGCTTCGGCGGGTTTTTTTATGCCTGCTGTGGCAAAAGCAAAAAAATCACGCGCAGCAGAGGAATTAACAATTCTGTGTGATATATAGTTTTACGAATAAATTATTCTCTCACAGGAGTGTCGCATGCAGATCGATCTCAGCCAGATGATCACCGAAGGTCGTAATCCCGCCAGTCAGAACATCGATGAGCTGTCCACCGAAGCCATGCTGCGGGTGATTAATGATGAAGACAAAAAAGTGGCGCTGGCGGTAGAAGCCATCGTGCCGCAGATTGCACAGGTGGTGGATGCCATTACCCAAGCCTTCAGCAAAGGCGGTCGCCTGATCTATTGCGGCGCGGGCACGTCGGGTCGTCTGGGAATTCTGGATGCCAGCGAGTGTCCGCCGACTTTCGGCACGCCGCGCAGCCAGGTGGTCGGGCTGATTGCCGGCGGCCACACCGCGATTCTGCAGGCGGTAGAAAACGCCGAAGACAATGTGGGGCAGGGCGCGCAGGATCTGCGGGATATCCAGTTCAATGCTAATGATGTGCTGGTCGGCATTGCCGCCAGCGGCCGCACGCCGTATGTGCTGGGCGCGCTGGCGTATGCGCGTCAGCAGGGCGCATTTACTGCGGCGTTAACCTGCAATCCCAACAGCCCGATGTCGCAGGCCGCGGATGTGGCGCTAACGCCGGTGGTTGGCCCGGAAGTGGTTACCGGTTCATCGCGCATGAAGGCCGGAACGGCGCAGAAGCTGGTGCTCAATATGCTCACCACCGGCGCGATGATTCGCAGTGGCAAGGTGTACGGCAATCTGATGGTTGATGTCGAAGCCACTAATCAGAAGCTGGTGCAGCGCCAGGTGAACATCGTCAAACAAGCCACCGACTGTGACGATGCCACCGCGCAGCAGGCGCTGGCGGCGTGTCAGGGACACTGTAAAACCGCGATTGTCATGGTGCTGGCGGGATTAACGGCCGCTGAAGCGAAATCGCTGTTAAGTCAGAATCAGGGCTTTATTCGCAACGCGTTACGTGACGCAGGAGCGCAATGATGGCGGCCATTACTGAAGGTCTGGTGCGCGACATTCTGCAGGCGGTGGGCGGCGCCAGCAACGTGCAGCAGTGCGGCAACTGCATGACGCGTCTGCGTCTGACGCTTAACGATGCCACGCGAGTGGACAGCACCACACTCAAAGCGCTGCCGGGCGTGCTGGGCGTGATCGACAGCGATGCGCAGTTGCAGATTGTGCTCGGCCCCGGCAAAGCACAAACCGCAGCGGAGAAGATGCAGGCGCTGCTCAATCAACAAGCGCCAGACGATGTGCACGCCATCGCCAGCGCGCAAAAGCAGCAGATGAAGGCAAAACAGACCAGCGCGCTGCACCGTTTTCTCTCCTGCTTTGCCACCATTTTTACGCCGCTGATCCCCGGTTTTATCGGTGCCGGTTTACTGCTGGGTTTCGCCACGCTGATTGAACAGATCTTCCACCTCAATCAGCCGGGCGATCATGCACGCTGGCTGCTGGATACCGTGGCGTACATGAAGGTGTTCGGCAAAGGGCTGTTTACCTTCCTGAGTATTTTGATCGGCTACAACGCGCAGAAAGCCTTTGGTGGGACCGGCGTCAACGGCGCCATTATCGCCTCGCTGTTTGTGCTCGGTTATATGCCTGACGCCAAAGTTGGCTATTACAGCGGGATGCAGGATTTCTTCGGTATGGTAATCGATCCACGCGGCAATATTATAGGCGTGCTGCTGGCGGCGATATTTGGTGCCTGGATTGAGAAACAGCTGCGAAAAATCATTCCCGATAATCTCGATATGATCCTGACGTCGTTGCTGACGTTATTAATTACCGGCGCGGTGACATTCCTGGTGATTATGCCGATTGGCGGTGAATTGTTTAAAGGCATGTCATGGTTGTTTATTCATCTCAATAACAATCCATTTGGTTGCGCTATTTTGGCCGGACTGTTTTTGATCGCGGTGATGTTTGGCATTCATCAGGGCTTTATTCCAGTCTATTTCGCGCTGATGGAAACCCAGGGCTTTAACTCGCTTTTTCCCATTCTGGCGATGGCTGGCGCGGGGCAGGTGGGCGCCTCGCTGGCGTTGTGGTGCAAAGCGGACAAACACTCGCTGCTGCGTAAACAGATCAAAGGTGCGATTGTGCCGGGGCTGCTTGGTGTCGGTGAACCGCTGATTTATGGTGTGACGCTGCCGCGCCTGAAGCCGTTTATTACCGCTTGTTTTGGCGGCGCGCTGGGCGGCTTCTTTATCGGGCTGGTGGCGTGGCTGGGATTACCGGTGGGTATGAACACCGTGTTTGGCCCTTCCGGTTTAGTCACGCTGCCACTAATGACGTCATCGCAGGGCATTTTTGCCGGAATGGCGGTGTATCTCGCCGGTCTGATTGTGGCGTGGATTGGCGGGTTTGCCTTTACCTGGTGGGGCGGCACCCGCGATGTGGATTTGAGTTAAGTAAAATGCGGATATCGACCAGGTCGCCATTCATGGCGACCTGGTATAAACGTGATTTCGATCACGCTTTAAGATTCTCTCGTCTCGCTCACCCTGGCACTGCCCCATTAATCCATTAGGTGCCATCTGTAAGTTAAGTGTCAGTAAAAAATAAAGCATTTATTAAGGAGATAGATAACCAGAACTTAAATTTATATTGGTATTATTTATTTTTAAATATTTAATGCACATCGCAACCATTTGTCCGATTTCACAATTAGTTGCCCGAAATTGCTTTTTGCATCGGCAAGCAAAAATGTCTATACCTAAAGCCAATTAATCTATAACAATAACGCCATCCTTTTTATTGCTGCACCGTATTTCTTCACACAGTTGTTCTCAAATTAGATTGCTACACGGGGTTGGTATTCACCTGCCGCTTTATCCCCTCGCGATGAATTTAACGCTGTTGCAATAACAGCGCGGACGCTGCACGCCCATTGGAGGAAGTATGAGGTTTACATTAAATCCTATCGCATTAGGAATGTTGGCGGCGCAATTGCTGGTTTATCCAGCCATGCAAAGTCAGGCTGTTACATTAGGGACTTACACACCACAAAATAATGACAACCAAATAGGTAAAATTACCGTCAGCAGCGGCAATGAAACCCTTACCGGGAATCAGGCGTTCACGGCAGGAACAGATGGCGCAGTCACCACCACGCTCGGACAAGTAGCAATCACCTCGGGATCGCAGTATCTCAATCAGGATCGCCTTGATCCCGGCCCGCAAAACTTTGCCATCACCACGCCCGATGCAGCCACCGGCACCAACAGCACGTTCCAGGTTTACAACTCTGCGAGTCTTGTCGCATTAGCGCCCGTCACCAGCGCCACCAGCGTGCCGGATGTGCAAAACGTCAATAATGGCCAATATATCGACGCGCGTATTGCCGATGTGACAGGTGGCACGCTGGACGTGAATATCGGCCAGGCCAATGCGCTCAGCAGCGCCAGCACCAACAGCTGGACCATGGCAGCCAAGCAGACAGCGCTTTTTGATGTGAGCGGCACCGGCACGGTAAACTGGAACAGCAACAACCGCATTAGCTTCTTCGGCTCAACCGCTACGCCAGACGGCGCAGGCTCGGCCACCAGCAGCTATCAGGTGCAAAATCTCGCCACCTATAACGGGGCCTTCAGCGTGCAGACGCTGGATGGCAACAGCACCAGTTTTAGCGTCACTAACGCCAGCCAACTGCAAAGCTACAATAACTGGCTGATCAGCCAACTTCAGTCAGGCAACCTCGATAAAACGCGCTATCTCACCGAATTCAACAAAGCCGTCACCTTCACCAATGCCAACATTGTTTACAACGTCAGTGCCACGCCACCCGATGAAGTCACGCAACCGATACAAAATCGCATTGTGATTAATGCCAATGGCGCGGGGGCGAAAGTGAATCTGGCGGCGGGTAAAACGCTGGAAGTGGTGGGCGCAACCGGCGGAGCGATTAAAGCTTCGAACGGTGCGCAGGCGGTGATTGATGGCAAGCTGGCGAGCCGAGGCAGCATCACCAATAACGGCACGGCGCTGGTGCTGACCGACAACAGCAGCGGGATTAACAATGGTGTGATTAACGGCGGATTCCTCAATCGTCAGGATGGCACCGGCATTGGTTCGACCGGCTACGGTGCCAACGGCGTAGCCGTGCAAACTGGCAGTACCTTCAACAACAACGGCATCCTCAATTTCGCCACCACCGGCAGCAATTCGCAGTATGGCGTGGCGGGCATCAATCTGGGTGTGTCTTCCAGCGCCAATAACAGCGGCAATATCAACGTCGGCGTTAACGGTTCCAGTGCGCGCGGCACCGCATCCGGCGTATTGCTGACCGATGCCACTTCAAGCTTTACCAATAACGCCAGCGGCAATATCTACATTGGTCGCGGCCCGCAAAACAGCCTGGGTGAGGCGACGGCGGATACCGCGATGAACCAGAGCGGGCTCACCAGCGGTATCGCCTTGGTCGCCAACGGCAACGCGGTCAACGAGGGCAGCATTACCATCGGGACGAAAACGCAAAACGCAGCGGGGATGTCGGCGACAGGTGCTAATAACGCCACCATGATCAACACCGGCACCATCAATGTGAACGGTGCGGCTGCTGCGATACCGCGCGAAAACGTCGGCATGCTGGTGACCAACAGTGCGGGCAACATCAATAACGCGGGCACCATCAATCTGAATGGCGTGAACGGCACCGGCCTGAAAGTGCTGGCCACCAATGGCAACACCGCGAGTGCCACCTCAACCGGCACCATTAACGTGGCGGGCGGGGCCGATCCGGCCAGCGGCACGCGCAACTACGGCGTGTGGGTGGAAGGGCAAGGAACGGGCACGGCGCAGGCCACCGTCGATGGCCCGATTAACCTCAGCGGCAATGGCGCGATTGGCGTGCATGCGCGCGGTAATTCCACTGTTACGGTGGATCCGGCTGCCGTACCGACTTTCTCCAATGGCACCAACCAGATTGCCTTCTTCGCCTGCGGCCCCAATGCGCTGATCAACGTGCTGGGCAATAATCCGTTTGATGTCACCACGCAGAACTCCACGCTGTTCCGCGTTGAGCAGGGCGCAGACTTTAACGGCAACGCCTTGTCGCTCACCGCTTCCGGAGCAGGTTCAACAGCGGTGCTCGGCAGCGGCGCGGGCACCGATGTCAACAGTGGTGCGGCGGTGATCAACGTCAGCGGCAGCGGCGCCAATGGCATCACGGTGGAAGGGGGCGCAAATGGCGTGATTAACGCGGCAACCACCATGAACCTCACCGGCAGCAACGCGATTGGCGCGATCGTTGACGGACAAAAACACGATATCTTCGGCAGAAACAGCGGCTCGCCGGTGACCAGCACCAGCCTGAACTCTGCGGCGTCTTTAAATGCTGCGCAGAGTGGATTGACCGGCTATGTGGCGCGTAATCGCGCGCAGCTGACCAACACTGGCGATATCACTTTCACCGGCGCCAATTCAACCGGCATCCGCGTCGAAAGCGGTGCAACCGGCACCAACAGCGGCAACATCAATATCAACGATGGCGGCACCGGCATCGCAGTGAACAGTGGCAGCAGTACCTTTGCCACCACCGCCAATAATACCGGCACCATCAACGTTAACGGCGGCAGCACCACCAACCGCAGTCGCGGCGTTAGCGCCAGCGGCAATCGTGCGGTAGCGAACCTGAATGGTGGGACATTGAATTTGAACGGCACCGGCGCAATCGGGGCGGAAGCGCTCAACGGCGCGCTGGTGAATATCGCTGCTGGTTCAGCGCCGGTATTCAACAACAGCGACCAGATCGCCTATCACGCGGCGGGCAGCGGATCGCGCATCAGCTCCGCCACCAACGCCTTGGACGTTAACACCAGCGGCTCAACCGGTTATCGCATTGATGACGGCGCAGCGCTAAGTTTCGCCTCTCCAACAACCCTTACCTCCAGCGCCAGTAACAGCACCGGCGCGATCATCTCTGGCAGCGGCAGCAGCCTGAATAGCCGCAACGCCAACTTCACCGCCAGCGGCCAGGGTAGCACGGCAATCCGCGCAGAAGGCGGCGCGAGCGCCACGCTGGACAGCGGCAGCAGCATTAATCTCAGCGGCGGCAACGCGGTCGGCGTGCTGGTGAATAATCTGCGTACCGATCTGAGTAACGCGCTGGATGGCACGTCAGCGGCTACCCGCGTCACCAGCAACGGCAACGTCAGCGGCGCGGGCAATGGTGCGATTGGCTTTGACGTCACCAACGGCGCTGAGTTGGTCAACAACGGCAATGTGAATCTCACCGGCAGCAACAACATCGGTATCCGTTCGCGCGCTGGCAGTACGCTGACCAACAACGGCGTGGTCAACGTGGCCAACGGCACCGGGCTGGATGTCTCCGGCAGCGGCAGCACGCTGGCGAAAGGCGGCACCATTAATGTCGATAACGGTACGGCGGGCGTGCGCATCAGCGATGGCGCGCAGCTGGCTTTAACCGGTAGCGACACGGTGATCACCACGCGCGGCAACGCGCACGGCATCTTGCTGGATAGCGGCGCGACCGCACTCAGCGCCAGCGATGCCACGGTTAACGTGCTGGGCAGCGGCAACGGCATCGAAAACCGCGCCGAACTGAGCAACGTCGGCCTGCGCAATCTCACCATTAATGTCGGCGACGGCAACGGGATTCGCACCGCCGTACCGTTCGATCCGGCTTCAACCGTGACCACCAACGTGAACGGCAGCGGTACCGGTTTGAACATCGCCAATGCCGATGGCTCGACCACCAGCGGCGATCTTACGCTGGGTTCGGGCTATCAGTTTAATGTTACCGGCGCAGGCGGCACCGGTATTCGCGCCAACACCACGGGCAATGTCACCACCGCCGCCAATGTGAATATTGATAATGCGGCGGGTGGATCGGCGCTGGTGTCCAGCACCGCGGGCACCATCGTCAATACCGGCAACTTTACCTCCAACAGCCTGACGGCGCCGGTGGTGGATTTGCGCGGTGGTAAAACCATTTTCGAAAACCTTGGCAACATCATCACCGCCAATCCACAAACCGTGGCGGTGGCGGTGGCGGGCAGCAACGCTGATGATGAAATCCTGCTGACGGAAGGCGCGGTGCAGGGCGATATCAACCCAGGCGGCGGATCGGATCTGTTCCGCTGGACGGGCGGTACGCTCAACGGCAGCCTGACCATGGGCAATGACAACAACAACACCGCTGAAGTGAGCAATGTCGATCTCGGCACCACCTACCATCTCACCAGCGGCACCGGCACCGGTAACACCTTAACCTTCAACCAGATCGATTCACGCGGCGGCAGCTTCAGCGCCGACGATCTCAGCAAAGGGGTCAACCTCGGCAGCGGCTGGAGCACCATCAACTTCGCCAACACCCAATGGACTTTGACCGATAACCTGCAACTGGCGCACAGCACTATCAACGTGGATGCTGACTCTACGCTGTTTGCCGGCGATAACGTGCATCCAACGCTGTCGGGTGGAACGGCAGATTCGCTGGTGGTGAACAACGCCGGTACGCTGGATCTCACCAACGGCGCGGGTTCGCCGGGCAACACGCTGGATATTGCGGGCTCACTGGCATCAAGCGGCGGCCAGCTCAATCTGGTCACCAATCTGAATGAGGGCGGTGCGCTGAGCAACCAGTTCACCGACCATCTCAATGTCACCGGCAATGCCAGCGGTACCACGCTGGTGAATGTGGAGCTTGCCGATGCCAGCACCGGCGCACTGACCGATCTCAATCAAAATGGTGGCGTGGAGGGCAACGAAGGGATCTCGCTGGCACAGGTCGGCGGTAATGCCAGCGCTAACAGCTTCGCGCTGAAAGATGGCTATCTCGGCGCCGGGCCGTGGCAATATCGCCTCTACACCTTCGCGCCGGGCAGTAGCGATCCCAATCAACGCTTAGTCAGCGGCAGCGGCAATAACTATTGGGATTACCGTCTGGCGAACTTCTACGTGTGTGAAGATGGCAACAGCTGCCAGCCGACCTTCATCACTGATGCCTTTGGTACGCCGCAAAGCTACGATTCGCGCCCAGCGGTGGTGCCGCAGGTGCCATCTTATGTCTCAGCGCCGGTCGGTTTAGCCTATTACACCTCGGCGATTATCGACGATTTGCATAAACGCCTCGGCGAACTGCGCCACGAGCAGACGCGTCCGCAGGGCAACGGCGGCGAGATGTTCCTGCGCTACATCGGCTCGAACCTGAAGTACAAGAGTGATAAGAGTTTCCACGACTTCGGCTATGACTTTGACCTCGATTACAGCGCGGTGCAGGTGGGCGGCAATCTGCTGCGTCTGGATGGCGAGCAGGATAGCCTGCGCGGCGGCTTAGCCTACACGCGCGGTAATACGCGCATTCGTCCGCATGCGGCCGACGGCTACAGCAGCACCACCTTCGACAGCGACAGCCTGGCGTTTTACGGCACCTGGCAGCGTCAAAGCGGTTTCTATCTGGATGGCGTGTTGTCATTTGACAGGCATCGCGGCGAAACCGACATTGCCCGCACGCAAGAGGTGGCGAAGCTGAAAGGTAATGGCTGGACGGCATCGCTGGAGAGCGGCTATCCGTTTGAGTTGGGCGATGGCTACAAGCTGGAGCCGCAGGCGCAGCTGATGTACATGAAGCTGAACATGAATGACTTCACCGATAAAGACGGCAACAAGGTACGTTACGGCGATTACAACCAAACCATTGGCCGTTTGGGCGCGCGCCTCGATCGCACGTGGACCGACGACAGCAATCGCCAATACACCCCGTATCTGCGCGCTAACTACTACAAAGGTTGGGGTGGAGCGGCGGATACATCAGTGTCTTCGGTGGATAATCCGGCGTTTGGCGCCACCTTCAGCAGCGGAAAATTTGGTCAGATGTGGGAAGTGGGCGCCGGCGGCACTGCCACCTTGCAGAAGGATGTATCGCTTTACGCCGAGGCGGATTATCGCAAAGAGATTGCGGGCAACGGTGCTAAAGGGTGGCGGTATAACGTGGGGGTTCGCTGGCAATTCTGATTTCCCTGCGCCCTTTGCGCTGCAGGTGCGTTTTAAATTAAAAGATTGATTTGGTTTACTGTAAAACCAGGTTAATAGATGACGTCAGTAACCAAAGTGTGAAAGCCGCTGCAAAGCGGCTTTTTTATTGCCCTGAATGTGAAACTGGTGCTAAAGCTCAAGCCGTGCGCTGCCGAAAAGATAAAAAAGCATAATCGATTTTTCTTTTCGCCTGCGTTTTGCAAGGACACACACATGCGTAATAACCAGCCCGTCACTCAGCGCGAATTCGCGTTTGAGGATGACGCCACTTTGATGTCGACCACCGATCTCAACAGCTATATCACCTACGCCAACGACGCTTTTATTGACGTCAGCGGCTTCAGCCCCGAAGAGGTGAATGGCCAGCCGCATAACATGGTGCGCCATCCGGATATGCCACCGGAAGCCTTTGCTGATATGTGGGCGACGCTCAAGCAGGGCGAGCCGTGGACGGCGCTGGTTAAGAATCGGCGTAAGAATGGCGATCACTATTGGGTGCGCGCTAACGCCATTCCGGTGGTGCGCGAGGGCAAAGTGCAGGGCTTTATGTCGGTGCGCACCAAGCCGTCAGCGGAAGAGGTGCGTCACACCGAAACGCTGTACCGCGACTTCCGCGAAGGGCGCGCCAAAGGACGTCGTTTCCATAAAGGATTGATCGTTGGCACCGGCTGGCGTGCCCTTGGCTCGATCCTGAAAACCCTGCCGCTGCGCTGGCGCATTCGCTCCACTTTATTCACGCTACTGCCGCTTTCCGTGCTGGGTGTTTGGCTGCTTGATGTGGCACCGCTGGCGATAGGCTGCTTTGCTGGCGGCATGGCGGGCCTGTTGCTGCTGGCGAGCCTGTGGCTGGAGCAGCAAATTTCACGTCCAATGGAACGCATGTGCCGTCAGGCATTAAGCGTGGCGACCGGCGCCAGCCATAAAGTGGAGCAGATCGATCGCGTCGATGAGATTGGCGTCACGCTGCGCGCCATCGGCCAGCTCGGCCTGATGTTCCGCTGGCTGGTGGATGATGTTAGCGGCCAGGCGATTAATGTGCTCAGCGCCAGCGATGCCATCGCGCGCAGCAATGACGAACTAAGCCGCCGCACCGAACAAGCTGCCGCTAACGTGCAGCAAACCGCTGCCACCATGAACGAAATGACCGCCACGGTGAAGAGCAACACCGATACCGCCAAAGAGGTGAATGGCTTATCGGAAAATACCAGTCATGCGGCGATCAAAGGTGGCAAGGTGATGCAGGAGATGGTGGGGATGATGGCGGAAATCGCCGACAGCTCGAAACGTATCGCCAATATCACCAGCGTGATTGACGGCATCGCCTTCCAGACCAATATTCTGGCGCTGAATGCGGCAGTGGAGGCGGCGCGCGCCGGCGAGCAGGGAAAAGGATTCGCGGTGGTGGCCGGTGAAGTGCGCAGCCTCGCGCAGCGCAGCGCCAAAGCCGCCAGCGAAATTAAAAATCTGGTGGAAACCAGCGCCAGCCGCGTGCAGTCCGGTAGCGATCACGCCGATGCGGCCGGGCACACCATGCAGGAGATTGTTGATCAGGTGCAGAATGTCACCGCGTTGATCGCGCAGATCAGCGGCGCAACTGCCGAGCAGGCCATCGCGCTAACGCAGGTCAGCACCGCGGTGGAAGATCTCGACGATATTACCCATCAAAATGCTGCACGCGTGGCAGAAAGCGCTGAAGCATCCGGACGCATGAAGCACCAGGCCAATCGTCTGGTGGAAGCGATCAGCGTGTTTCGTTAACGCATTTCCCGTTCGGCGCGCAGTGCGCCGGGCGGCGTACCGACAATGCGTTTAAATGCGCGGCTAAATGCCGCCAGCGAACCGTAACCGAGGTGGAAGGCGACGCTTTCCACCGCTTCGCCTTCATGCACGATACGTTCCACCGCCAATCGCATACGCAGCTCAGTGAGATAGCGCAGCGGCGTCATGCCGGTTGCGCTCTGAAAACGAGCAGCAAACACCGAACGCGAGCTGCCGGATTCCCGCGCCAACCGTTCCACCGTCCAGTTTTCACCAGGTTCACGATGCATCGCCGCCATCGCCAGGCTGAGACGCGGATCGCGCAGCGCCTGTACCAATCCGCTGCCTTTGCCACAGCCGTTCTCCACCCAGCCGCGCACAATCTGCGCCGCCACTACATCTGCCAACCGCGACAGAATCCCGGCGAATCCGGCTTTGCGCTGCCGCGTTTCGCGCTCCATCGCATCGAGAATCGGCTGGATTTCCGGGTACTGCGCCAGCAGCGTACTCACCAGCATCACATCCGGCATGGTGTGCACCAGCGGCTGCATGCCGCCAAGCTCAAACGCCATGCAGGCGCTAAACAGAATCACATCGCTGTCATCCGGGCAGACGTCTACGCCGTCGCCGATGGCACAGACGCTGTCGCAAATTGGGCGACTGTTAAAAGTCGAAATGGGTTCACAGATTGCCTCTTCGCTGGAAATCAACGCATGTGGTTTGCCGTGCGGGATCAGCAACGCATCGCCCGCCTGCAGCGGATAGATCACGCCCGATGCCGAGCGGATCAGTAACGATCCGCGCCCAACGAAGTGCAGCTGCGCCTTGCCTGGCGCGTCCTCATATTGCAGGCCAAAGGGCGCATGCAGCGCGATTCGCTGGTATTTGACGCCGTACAGGCGCATGCCCATCAGCAATTCACTGGTCAGGTCTTCATAGCGGCTCATGGTAATCTCAGACGAATAATCAAAAAACAAAGTTCCTGCATCATAGATCGTCTGGTGATCCGTCACTATGCTTAACGCTAAATATTTTGTGATGGGGATCACAGATGAGCCTGGATACTGACGTTATCGAAACACCATTAGAAGTGGATAAACCGGCGTGGGGCGCCGTGTTTGCCATGGCCTTTGGCGTGTTCGGCCTGATTACAGCAGAATTTCTGCCGGTCAGTTTACTGACGCCGATTGCTGACACGCTGCACATCAGCGAGGGGCAGGCGGGACAAACCGTTACCGTGACGGCGCTGGTGGCGCTACTCACCAGTCTGGTGATCGGCAACGTGACGCGACAGCTCGACCGTCGTGTGGTGATGCTGGCCTTTACGCTGCTGCTGATTGCCTCCGCGCTGCTGGTGGCCTTTGCTGAGAATCTGCCGATGATTCTGCTGGCCCGCGTGCTGCTGGGCGTGGCGATTGGCGGCTTCTGGACGCTCTCCACGGCGATTACCATGCGTCTGGTGCCGAGTGAGCAGGTGCCGCGCGCGCTGTCCATCGTGTTCAGCGGTATTTCGCTGGCGACCATTATTGCTGCGCCGCTCGGCAGCTATCTGGGCGGCATTATTGGCTGGCGTAACATCTTTATGCTGACCGCCGCGCTGGGCGTGCTGGCGCTGCTGTGGCAGTTCTTCACCTTGCCCGCGATGCCGCCGATTAATAAAGCGCGCAGCGGTGGCGTGTTGGATCTGCTGCGTAAAAGCGTGATGCGCTGGGGCATGCTGGCGGTGATCATGATGTTCACCGGCCACTTCGCCTTCTTTACTTACCTGCGTCCGTTCCTCGAGGGCAGCGCGCAGCTCAACGTCAATCAGCTGTCGCTGGTGCTACTGGCGTTTGGCGTGGCGAACTTCTTCGGTACTTCGCTGGCCGGTTATCTGGTGACGCGCAGCGTATCGCTGACGTTAACCGCGATGGCGTTGGTGATGAGCGTGACCGCGCTGCTGCTGGTGAGCTTCGGCGAGGTGTCGTGGCTGGTCGCGGCGGGCGTGGCGCTGTGGGGACTGGCGTTTGGTTCGATGCCAACCGGCTGGTCAACGTGGATTTCCCGCGCGGTGCCGGACGATGCGGAATCGGGCGGCGGTTTGCTGGTCGCTACCATTCAGCTGGCAATCACCGCCGGTGCCGCTGCCGGTGGCTGGATGTTTGATCTGCAAGGCGCAGGCGGCGTGTTCCTCGCCAGCGGCGTGCTGATGCTGCTCGCCGCCATCACCATCTTCACCCGCGTCCGCCACCACGGTTAACCCGTAGGGTCGCCATTCATGGCGACCTTGCCATCAACCGCACGAATCAAAAGGTCGCCATAAATGGCGACCCTACAAAACCTCACCTATCGCAGCCATAAATCCTGCCTTTTAATTAAATGTCAGATTTTTAACCCTTTGCACAAAGGTTAACCCAAACGTGCTTTTTACGTTCAAAATATTCGAACAACAACGGCAAATCTCTCCGCTTTTTACTGATCAATTCTGCGCCTATTATATCTCTCAACAAGGCGATGACGCCTTACTCAATCAAACGTACATTAAGGAATTGACCATGAAATCTATCAAAACTTTTGCTGCTGTTATCGCTCTGACCATTCTGCCATTCGCTAGCTTTGCGCAAAGCATCACTGCAACCGCTTCAACGCTGGATGGTGCAGAAGCGCAAATCGCTGCTCAGGCGCACGAAGCTGGTGCTTCCTACAAAGTGACCGAAGCCAACTTCAACAACGGCGTGCACATGACTGCCGAACTGACCAAATAAGTTGCGTTAAGGTTCTGTGCTGACAGGGTGCCTTCGGGCGCCCTGGCGGCGTTGGTAACCTGATAAAATCCTGTCACTTTCCCTTCGAAATGATTACTATTCTCAAAAAGTAGCACCCTTCGTCGGCTCGCCTCGGGCTGTCTTTTTAAATATTGGTTGTAATGTCGAGCTTTCACTTCACTGCCATCAGGCGGTGTTTTTGCTATGGAGAAGTTATGAAGGCGAATAAAAAATCGTGGGCGCTGCGTCCACTGCTGCTGGCAACGGCGCTGTTCTCGACCTCTGCGGTGATGGCGGCAGACTCTCAGCCGCTGAATCAAGTGATCTCAAAAGGCGCTTACGAACTGGCATTCAGCAACAGCGATAACGCGCTGTTCCTCGCCACCGCGCAGAGCACAACCGACAAAAAAGGCGGCACCGTTTATCGTCTCGATCCGCAGGATCTGGCGGTGAAGCAAACCATCAATACCGATCTGCCGACCTTTGGCGCGGCGATTAACCAGAAAACCAACACCCTGTACTTCGGTAACACGCGTGACGGTTCACTGACCGCAGTGGATGCCACCAGCGGCAAAGTGATCAACACGCTGGTGCTGGATGGCCGTCAGCGCAGCGAAACCGTGCGTCCGCTGCAGCCGCGTCAGCTGGCCGTCGATCCAGCAACCGATCGCGTTTACATCACCGGCCTCGGTGAGCAGAGCGTGGTGTGGGTGGTGGATGGCAAAACCCTGAAACTGATCAGCACCGTGCCGAACACCGGCAAAATGGGCACCGGTTTGGCCATCGATTCAGCGGCGCAAAAACTGTATGTCACCAACTCCGACGGCGAACTGGTGACCATTAACACGCGCCTGAATGCGATTGAAAAGCGCCAGAAAATCGATGGCGATAAAGATCACTTTTTCCTGAATATCTCGCTGGATACTCAAGGCCATCGCGCCTTCCTCAGCGACTCAAAACAGTCGCAGGTGCTGGTGCTGGATACCCGTACGCAGCAGGTGATCCACAAGATCGATGTGCCGGAATCGCTGGCGGTGCTGTTCAATGCCGATCGTGATGAGTTGTACGTTACGCACCGCAAAGCGGGCGAAATCAGCATCATCGACGCCAGCAACTACAAAGTGAAACGCACGGTGAAAGCGCCGGGCCTGCCAAACAGCCTGGCGGTTTCCGCCGATGGTAAAACCCTGTTTGTCAGCATCAAGCAGCCGGGTTCACGCAAAGAGCCACCTAAAAATCCCGATAGCGTTTTGCGCATCGAACTCTGATCGGTAGTTTTCTGAAACTGAGAGGCGGCTTATGCCGCCTTTTGCATTTCTGCCCTCTGCGCCGTTTTTATCGCCACACATACGCTACCTTGTAGAGCAACAACACCAATGGAGAGGATGCAATGAGCCAGTTTTTTATGCATGAGAAAAACGATCTGGTTAACGAAGCCATCGAAGGGGTTTTGCTGAGTACGCCGTGGCATAACCTCAGTCGCCTCGATCTCGGTGATGAGATTCGTGTGGTGGTGCGCTCGGACTGGGATAAAAGCAAAGTGGCGCTGATCTCCGGCGGCGGCTCCGGACATGAACCGGCGCATGCCGGGTTTGTCGGCAAAGGCATGCTGACGGCGGCGGTGTGTGGCGACATCTTTGCGTCGCCGAGTGTCGATGCGGTGCTGAACGCCATCGTTAACGTCACCGGCGATGCCGGATGTCTGCTGATTGTGAAGAACTATACCGGCGATCGCCTCAACTTTGGTCTGGCGGCGGAGAAAGCCAAAAACCTCGGCTACAAGGTTGAGCTGGTGATGGTGCAGGATGATATCGCGCTGCCGGAAAACCCGCAGCCGCGCGGTATCGCGGGCACCGTGCTGGTGCACAAAATCGCGGGCTTTGCGGCGGAGCAGGGACAATCGCTGGATGAGGTGAAAGCGCTGGCGCAGCGGGCGATTGATGCCACATCGTCCATCGGTTTGGCTTTTGCCACTTGCCATGTGCCGGGCGAAAAACGTGATGAACGCGTCGAGCCTGGTCACAGCGAGCTCGGCATGGGCATTCACGGCGAGCCGGGCGTCATCACGCTGGATACGCAAGACAGCCGCAACATCACCAGCATCATGACCGATAAACTGGCGCAGGCGCTGCCGGACGGCAAGCAGGCGCTGCTGCTGATCAACAATCTCGGCGGTTTCTCGCAGCTGGAGCTGGCGCTGCTGACGCGTGAAGTATTGCAGTCGCCGCTGGCGGCACGCATCACGCATCTGCTGGGGCCGGCAACGCTGGTCAGTGCGCTGGATATGAAGGGTTTCTCACTGACGCTGCTGGCGCTGGAAGCGCCGTTCCTGGAAGCGTTAAACGCGCCGGTTCAGGTGCTGGGTTGGGTGCCAGTGTATGACTTTGCGCCGATCAGTCTGCAACGTGCTGAGAAGATCGGCAGCGTGCTGGATTTTGATGCCTCTGAGAATGCTGAAGTGGCGAAGATTGTCGCAAGCGTCACGCAGACGCTGATCGATCTGGAAAGCGAGCTGAATGCGCTGGATGCCAAAGTGGGCGATGGCGATACCGGTTCAACTTTTGCTGCCGGAGCGAAGAAAATTCAGCGCGGTTTGCAGGAAAAACAGCTGCCGCTGGATGAACTGCCAACCTTGCTGGCGCTGATTGGCGAGCAACTGGCCACGGTGATGGGCGGATCGAGCGGCGTGTTGATGTCGATTCTGTTCACCAGCGCCGGTCAGCAGCTGGAAGAGGGCAGCGCGCTGCCGCAGGCGCTGATGCACGGGCTGGAACGCATGAAGCATTACGGCGGCGCGCAGCCAGGTCATCGCACTTTAGTGGATGCGCTGCAACCGGCGCTGGAAGCGTTAGTGGCAGGCGAGTCGCTGGCAGCAGCGGCACAAGCGGCGCAGAAAGGCGCTGACGCCACCGCGCAGATGCAGAGCGCCAAAGCGGGGCGTTCCGCGTATCTGAATCAGCAGAGTCTGGATGGGGTGAAAGATCCGGGCGCGTATGCGATTGAGCAGGTGTTTGCGGTATTGGCGGGTTAAACAGGGGGCGCCTGGCCCTCACCCTAACCCTCTCCCGCAAGCGGGAGAGGGAACCGATCGAGCCTATGGCAGCGTCTCCCTCTCCCCGTGGGAGAGGGCCGGGGTGAGGGCATCAGGCCGCACCTTACT